>NZ_JBHSCH010000030.1:0-47743 GCF_042651065.1 Teichococcus aestuarii | reverse complement strand
CCGACCGCCGCGCCGCCGCCCTCGCCGCCGCCGGCCGCGCCGCCCACGCCCGCGCGGATGCGCGCCCCGCTGAAGCCGGGGCGCATCCTGCTCTGGGCCTTCGGCGTGCTGGCCATCCTGTTCCTGCTGGCGCCGGTGCTGGCGGTGCTGCCGCTCTCCTTCTCCGCGGGGTCCTTCCTGCACTACCCGCTGCCCGGCCTCTCGCTGCGCTGGTACGCCGATTTCTGGAGCTCCGACTTCTGGCTGCCCGCGCTGTGGAACAGCCTGCGCGTCGGCGCCGCCGCCGCGCTGCTGGCCGGGGTGCTGGGCACGCTGGCCGCCTTCGGCCTGTGGCGCTGGCGCTTCCCCGGCCAGGCGGTGGTGATGGCGGTGCTGCTGGCGCCGATGGTTGTGCCGGCCATCATCGTCGCGGTGGCGCTGCTGCTGGCCTTCGGGCCGGTCGGCCTGACCAGCAGCTTCACCGGGCTGATCCTGGGCCATGCCGCGCTCGGCGCCCCCTTCGTGGTGGTGACGGTGCTGGCGGCGCTGCAGCAGTTCGACGCCACGCAGCTGCGCGCGGCGGCGGCCTGCGGCGCCTCGCCCGTGCGGGCCTTCTGGCGCGTCTGCCTGCCGCAGATCGCTCCCGGCGTGGCGGCGGGCGCGGTCTTCGCCTTCGCCACCAGCCTCGACGAGGTGGCGGTGGCGCTGTTCATCGCCGGCCCCGCGCAGCGCACCCTGCCGCGGCAGATGTTCTCCGGCCTGAACGATTCGATCAGCCTTACCATCATGGCGGCGGCCATGGTGCTGGTGCTGATCTCCGGCCTGCTGCTGCTGGCGGTGACGCTGCTGCGCCGCCCGCGTTGAAGGCACGTGCGAACCCGGGAGAGGGCCATGCTGGACGGCGGATGCTTCTGCGGCGCGGTGCGCTACGTGGCGGAGGGCGAACCCTTCCACCCGACGATCTGCCACTGCGCCGATTGCCGGCGCGCCGCCGGGGCGCCCTGCGTGGCCTGGTTCAGCGTGGCCACGGCGCGGCTGCGCTTCACCCGGGGCCGGCCCCGCTTCTTCGCCTCCAGCGCCAAGGCCGAGCGCGGCTTCTGCGCCGATTGCGGCACCACCCTCACCTGGCGCGGCCTGGCCACGCCGGAGGAGATCGACGTCACCATCGCCAGCCTGGACGAGCCGGAGGCGGTGCCGCCGGCCGACCACACCCAGGCGGCCAGCCGCCTTTCCTGGCTGGCGCTGGAGGACGGATTGCCGCGGATCCCCGGCTGGCGGACGGAGTAGGGCGGGGGGCCTCAGTGCCCGGCGCTGCCTGACAACAGGTTTATGACCAGCACCCCGGCCAGGATCAGCCCGATGCCGAGCACCGCCGCCGCGTCGAGCCGCTGGCCGTAGAGCAGCCACCCCGCCGCCGAGACCAGCACGACGCCGATGCCGGACCACAGTGCGTAGGCGATGCCCACGGGCCATGCGCGGAGCGCCAGCGACAGGAAGTAGAAGGCGCCGCCATAGCCCAGCACCACCACCACCGAGGGCAGCAGGCGGGTGAAGCCCTGGGTCGCCGCCAGGGCGGAGGTGGCGATCACTTCGAGCAGGATGGCGAGGGCGAGGTGCAGCGTGGCCATGCACCGGCCCGTGCCGTTGCGAAAGCGTGCTGTCAAGCGCGCGGCGGCTCTTACCAGCGCCGCATCCCGGGGCCACCTGCCGTGTTGCACTCGCATCCACGGGACAAGGGAGACCCAGACGCCATGACCACCACCACCCCCATGCTCGCCCGGCGCGGCATGCTGGCCGCCGGCGCCACGCTGTTCGCCACCGGCCTGTTCGCCACGCCGCGCCGTGGCCTGGGCCAGTCGGCGGCGCCCTCCGGCCCCTACACCCTGCCGCCGCTGCCCTATGCCGCCAACGCGCTGGAGCCGCATATCGACGCCGCCACCATGGAGCTGCACCACGGCAAGCACCACGCGGCCTATGTGAACAACCTCAACACCGCGCTGAAGGACCACGGCCAGCTCGCCGCCATGCCGCTGGAGCAGCTGCTGGCGAAGATCGGCGAGGCGCCCGAGAGCGTGCGCACGGCGCTGCGCAACAATGGCGGCGGCCACGCCAACCACGCCATGTTCTGGCAGATCATGGGCGGCAAGGGCGGCAGCCCCTCCGGCGAGCTGGCCCAGGCGATCGACCGCGATCTCGGCGGGCTCGACAAGATGAAGTCCGACTTCAACGGCATGGGCGGGCGCGTCTTCGGCTCGGGCTGGGTGTTCGTCACGGTGGACCAGGGCGGCAAGCTGGCGCTGGCCAGCCGGCCCAACCAGGACACGCCAGTCATGGAAGGCCAGCGCGTGCTGATGGGCAACGACGTGTGGGAGCACGCCTACTACCTGAAGTACAACAACCGGCGGCCGGAATACCTCGCCGCGTGGTGGAACGTCGTCGACTGGGCGAAGGTGGGCGAGCGCTACGCGGCCGCGAAGGCGGGCACGCTGAAGATCTGAGGCGGGCCGGGGGGAAGGCTCTTTCCCCCGGGCTTCCCACCCCGCCCGGCGCGGTCAGCCGAAGACCAGGCGCCAGAGCAGGGGGAGCAACAGGGCGGTGGCCAGGGCGTTCAGCCCCATCGCCATGCCGCTGAAGGCGCCGGCCGTCGCGTTCACCGCGATGGCCCGCGCCGTGCCGAGGCCGTGCGCGGCGGTGCCCATGGCCAGTCCGCGCGCGCGCCAGTCCCGCACCCGCATGGCGTTCAGCGTCATCGGGCCGAGCGTCGCGCCCGTGACGCCGGAGGCCAGCACCACCGCCGCCGTCAGCCCCGGCAGGCCGCCGATCTGCTCGGCGATGCCCATCGCCACCGGCGTGGTGACGGAGCGCGGCGCGAGGCTGGCGGTGATCTCGGGCGCCGCGCCCAGCATCAGCGCGAAGGCCACCCCCACCGCCGCCGCCACGCCGCCGCCCGCGATCACCGCCAGCAGCGCCGCCAGCGCCGAGCGGCGCACATGCTGCCATTGCCGGTAGAGCGGCACCGCCAGCGCCACCGTGGCCGGGCCGAGCAGGAAGTGGACGAACTGCGCGCCCTGGAAATACTGCCGGTAGTCGATGCCGGTGAGCAGCAGCGCCGCCGCCAGCAGCGCCACCGCGAACAGCACCGGGTTGGCCGCCGGGTGCCAGCGGCACAGTGCCGCCAGCCGCAGCCCGGCCATCCAGGCCAGCAGCGTGGCGGTCAGCGCCGCCAGCGGGTCGCGCGCCAGGTAGACCCAGATCTGCGCCAGATCGACCATCAGCCCAGCCGCCGGATCAGCGCCTGCGCCAGCCGCCCGGTGAAGGCGATGCCGGCCAGCGTGCCCGCCACCACGGCCAGCGAGAGCGGCGCCCAGTCCCGCGCCAACTGCGGCAGGTAGACCACCACGCCCACCCCCGCCGGCACGAAGAGCAGGCCCAGATGCATCAGCAGCGTGT
The DNA here is from genome assembly GCF_042651065.1 of Teichococcus aestuarii. Classification (NCBI taxonomy): domain Bacteria; kingdom Pseudomonadati; phylum Pseudomonadota; class Alphaproteobacteria; order Acetobacterales; family Roseomonadaceae; genus Roseomonas; species Teichococcus aestuarii. The sequence goes on along the minus strand of NZ_JBHSCH010000030.1, from coordinate 44,314 downwards.
CGGCGGTCTGGCCGAGGCCGGGGGCGCCCGGCGCCTCGGCCGGGCTGCCGCGCAGCCGGTCGCGCAGCAGCAGCCCGGCGAAGAGCAGCGCCATGCCGATCACCGGCCCCGGCACCGGCAGGTGCAGCGCACGCGCCAGCACCTCGCCGCAGAGCTGGCAGAGGAGGAGCAGGGTCAGGCCGTTGATCATGCCGTGGCTCCCCGCCGCTTCGCGGGCAGGGCAGGGTGGAGGGCGGGCCGCATGGGCGGGGCTCCTTCGGAGGCGGGAAGGGGGGCGCCCATGATCGGCCCCGGCGCGGGCACGATCCAGCCCTATGGCCTTGCAAAAAAAGCGGGGCGGACCTCCGGGGGAAGGCCCGCCCCTGAAGTGATCCCGCGCCGGGGAGGTTAGGTGGCGCGGAGGATGCCGGCAGGTATTCGGGGACCGGCACCCCATCGGGAGAGACAGGGCCTGGGTTCATGGCCCGGGCGCATCATGCCGGGCAGATGGTTGAGGTTTGGTTTTCGGCACCGGCGCGCCGCAAAAAATCCGCGCCCCTCTTGCCGGCGGCCCCCGCCTCGCCAAGGCTGCCGCCATGAACCGGGGAGAGACACGCGCATGAGCACGGCACGCACCGCGCCGGAATCCGGCCCCACCCAGAGCGCCCTGCCCCTGGCCGGGCTGCGGGTGCTGGAGCTGGGGCACTACATCGCCGGCCCCTTCGCCACCCGCCTGCTGGCCGACATGGGGGCCGAGGTGGTGAAGGTGGAGCCGCCCGAGGGCGACCCCATCCGCGGCTGGGGCAGCAAGGCGCAGGGCCACCCGGTGTGGTTCAGCATCCATGGCCGCAACAAGCTCTCCGTCACGCTCGACCTGAAGAACCCGCGCGACAAGGCGCGCCTGGTGAAGCTCGCCGCCCGCGCCGACGCGCTGGTGGAGAATTTCCGCCCCGGCTACCTGGAGCGCATCGGGCTGGGGCCGGAGGTGCTGCAGGCGGAGAATCCGCGCCTCGTCATCGCCCGCGTCTCCGGCTACGGGCAGGACGGGCCGTACCGGGACAAGCCGGCCTTCGGCGCCATCGGCGAGGCGATGGGGGGCTTGCGCCACCTCACCGCCAACCCGGGCCAGACCGAGCTGCCGCCGCCGCGCTGCGGCATCTCCATCAGCGACGACCTGGCGGGGATGTACGCCGCCATGGCCGTGGTCTCCGCCTGCTGGGGGCGGGACCGCGCGGGGCCGGAGGGGCGCGGCCGCATCATCGACATCAACCTGGTGGACAGCGTGATGAGCCTGATGGAGGGGATGCTCCCCGAATACGGGCTGACGGGGAAGATCCGCCAGCCGGCGGGCGCCGCCATCCCCACCGCCGCGCCCACCAACACCTACCCCTGCGCCGATGGCAAGTGGCTCTGCGTCGCCGGCAATTCCGACCTCATCTTCCGCCGGCTGATGGGCGCCATCGGCCGCCCCGAGCTGGCGGCCGACCCGCGCATGGCCGACAATGCCGGCCGCTGCGCCAACGCCGCCGAGCTGGATGCCGCCATCGCCGCCTGGACGCGCACCCTGCCGGCGAAGGACGCGCAGGACGCGCTGGAGGCGGTGGACGTGCCCTGCTCCCGCCTCTACGACATCCGCGACATCGCCGAGGACCCGCATTTCCGCGCCCGGGATTCGGTGATGACGGTGCAGGACCCGCTGATCGGCCCCGTGCTGCACCCGGCGGCGCCCTTCCGCTTCGACGGCGTGGCGCCGCGCGACATGGTGCGCTGGACGGGGCCGGCGGCGGGCGCGCACAACGCGCGGGTGTTCGGCGAATGGCTGGGCGAGGAGGCTGAAGCATGAGCGAGAGCGTCACCATCAGCGAGGTCGCCCCGCGCGACGGGCTGCAATCCATCGGTCCCTTCGTGCCCACCGAGACCAAGGTGGCCATGGTGCGCGCCCTCTACGAGGCGGGCGTGCGGCGGATGGAGGTGGGCAGCTTCGTCAGCCCGCGCGCCGTGCCGCAGATGGCCGACACGGCCGAGGTGCTGAAGGTGGCCAAGGCGCTGCCCGGCCTCGAGTGCACGGTGCTGGTGCCCAACCGCAAGGGCTTCGACCTCGCCCTGGCGGCGGGGGCGGACCGGCTGGGCTTCTTCATGTCCGTCACCGAGGCGCACAACCGCGCCAACCTCAACCGCGGCCGCGCCGACAGCCTGGCCGAGCTTTCCGAGCTGGTGCGCGAGGGCACGCGGCTGGGGGTGAAGATGCGCTTCAACCTCTCCTGCGCCTTCCACTGCCCCTTCGAGGGGGTGGTGCCGGTGGCCGATGCGGTGGACATGGTGGAGAAGGTGTTCTCCCTCGACCTCGGCATGGAGATCGGCATCGCCGACACCACCGGCAATGCGTCGCCGGACCAGGTGGCGGCGGTGTTCCGCCACACCATCGCCTCCTGGGAGAATCCCTTCGCCTTCCATGGCCACGACACCTACGGCATGGGCGTGGCGAACGCGCTGGCGGCCTACGAGGCGGGCGTGCGGGTGTTCGACGGCGCGGCGGGCGGCCTTGGCGGCTGCCCCTTCGCCCCTGGCGCCACCGGCAACACCGCCACCGAGGACCTCGCCTGGATGTTCGCCCGCATGGGCGTGGCGACCGGCCTCGACTGGCCGAAGCTGCTGGTGGCGGCCGATCTCTGCGCCGCTGTCCCTGGCGGCACGCCGGGCGGCCGGATGCGCGGCGTCCCTGCCGCCCGCGCCGCCTGACGCATGGGAGATCCAAGAACCTCAGGTTCTTGGCGGGGAGAGTTTGAGAGGGGCGGCGCCCCTCTCAAATGCTTCGGCCTGCTGTTGTTCCTGACCCTTGCCGCCTGCGGCGGCGGAAGCGGCGGCGGCCCCGTCACCGGCGCCGCCGCGCTGCGCGAGCCGGTGGCCTGCGTGCCCTATGCCCGCGCCCGCTCCGGCATCGAGCTGTATGGCGATGCCGGCACCTGGTGGGAGGCCGCCTCGGGCCGCTACGCGCGCGGCGCCGCGCCGCGCCCCGGCAGCGTGCTGGTGCTGCGCCCCGCGGGGCGGATGCGGGACGGGCATGTGGCGGTGGTCAGCCGCGTGCTCTCGGCGCGCGAGATCCGGGTGGACCATGCCAACTGGGCCAGTGGCGGCGCCAAGGGGCGCATCGCGCTGGACCAGCCGGTGGTGGATGTCTCGCCGCGCAACGACTGGTCGCTGGTGCGGGTCTGGTACCCGCCGGTGCGGGACTATGGCGTGACGGCCTATCCGGCCGCCGGCTTCGTGCATGGCGGGCAGGCGGTGGCGGCGCGCTAGCGCGGCTGGACGAAGCCCGCCGCGCGTGCTGCAAGCGGGGAAAAGCCCTGCCGGAGGTTGGCCCGTGACACTGCATCGCCGCACCCTGCTCGCCAGCGGATTCGCCTTCGCGGGCGCCGCCCTCGCCGCGCCGCGCGGAGCGCGGGCGCAGCCGGCCTGGCCCACCCGGCCGGTGCGCTTCGTTGTGCCGTTCCCCGCCGGCTCCACGCCCGACATCCTGGCCCGCGCCCTGACGCCGCACTACGCCCAGATCTTCGGCCAGCCTTTCGTGGTGGAGAACCGCGCCGGCGCCGGCGGCAACATCGGTACCGACGCCGTGGCCAAGGCGACGGATGGCCACACCATCGGCCTGACCATCAACGGCCCGCTGGCCACTGCCCCCGCCCTCTACCCGCACCTGCCCTACGACCCGGTGAAGGATTTGGCGCCCATCTCGCTGCTGGCGCGGGCGGGGCAGGTGCTGGTGGTGAAGCCCGACCTGCCGGCGCGCGACCTGGCGGGCTTCGTCGCCCATGCCAAGGCCAACCCCGGCAAGCTGACCTATGGCTCGGTGGGGGCCGGCTCGGGCGGGCACCTGGCGATGGAGGACCTCAAGGCGCGCACCGGCATCGCGCTGGAGCACGCGCCCTATCGCGGCTTCCCGCAGGCGGTGCTGGACCTCGTGGCCGGGCGGATCGACGCCATGATCCTGACCGTGGCGGGCATCCTGCCGCAGGTGCGGGAAGGGCAGGTGCGGGCGCTGGCGGTGACCGCCGAGGCCCGGCTGCCGCAGCTGCCCGAGGTGCCGACGCTGGTGGAGGCCGGCCTGCCCGGCGCCGTCTCCTATGCCTGGAACGCGCTGGTGGCGCCGGCCGCGATGCCGGCGGATGTCATCGCCCGGCTGGCGCGGGAGACGCGGGCCGCGCTGGAGACGCCGGAGGCGCGGCAGGCCACCGGCACGGCGGGGTTCGAGATCGTCGCCTCCGGGCCGGAGGCGCTGGCCGCCTGGGTGGCGGAGGAGACCGCGCGCTGGGGCGGCATGATCGCGCGGCTGGGCATCAAGGCGGATTGAGGGCCGGCCGGGGGGAGGAGGGCTCCCCCCGGCGCGCGGTCAGAGGACCGGCTTCGGCTCCTCCTTGTCGTGGCGGGTCTTCCACAGCGAGAGGGCGATGGAGCCGGCGATGATGCTGGCCGTCACCATCAGGGCGTATTCCACCGGCACCGCCTTGCCGCCGGCGAACCAGTTGGCCAGCATCTTGGCGCCGACGATCATCAGCACGATCGACAGTCCGTGCTTCAGGTACTTGAAGCGGTGGATGATGCCGGCGAGCGCGAAGTACATGGCGCGCAGGCCGAGGATGGCGAAGACGTTCGCCGTGTAGACGATGAACGGGTCGGTCGAGACGGCGAAGATGGCCGGGATGCTGTCCAGCGCGAACAGCAGGTCGGTCAGCTCGACCAGCACCAGCACCAGGGCGAGCGGCGTCAGCATCCGCTTGCCGTTCTCGACGACGCTGAAGCTCTTGCCGCGGAAGGTGTCCGTCACCGGCAGGTGGCGGCGCATCCAGCCGAGCACGGGGTTCTGCGTCGGGTCCGGCTCCTCGTCGGCGGCGCGCAGCATGGCCCAGCCGCTGTAGATGAGGAACAGGCCGAAGATGATCATCACCCAGTCGAACTCGCGGATCAGCGCGGTGCCGACGAGGATCATGATGCCGCGCATCACCAGCGCGCCCAGGATGCCCCAGAACAGCACGCGGTGCTGATAGGCGGCGGGCACGCCAAATTTGGCGAAGAGCAGCACGAAGACGAAGATGTTGTCGACCGAGAGCGACCACTCGATGACGTAGCCGGTGAGGAACTCAAGGCTCTTGGCGCTGCGTTCCTCCGGCGTCAGGCCATAGCTGAGGCGCAGCCAGCCGAAGAACAGCAGGGCGAGGCCGACATAGGCGGCCGACTTGATGAGCGCGGTCTTGACCGGCACCGGCGCCGGGTCGCCATTGGCGTCCTTCCTGGCGAAGACGCCGAGGTCGAGCAGCAGCAGGCCCATGACGGCCGCGTTGAAGATAACCCAGAACCAGATTGAAGCTTCCACGGAGGGACGGCTCCTCAGAATAGGGGCCCGGCCACGATTCGGCCGTGGAAGTCGCTACAGGGGAATGCAGACCGGGCCCGGATTGCACGAGAAGTCGATCCGACATCACGAAGGCGGCTGCCCACGGACGAGCCATGGACGCCGCCGGGTCGCCAGAGGGGCCCGGATCCGAGGAATTAATGGATGAAATGTCATCCGGTTGCAAGAGCGGTTGTTTCCGGACGCGATTCACGCCATGTCCTGATTTGCGCGACGGTGCACGGGACATTAGTGTCCGTCATCACGGCGAGGAGACGCGGTCCGGCTGGCGTGGGCATTCCCGTCAGGCCGGTGGCCGCCCAAATTGGATCGAGGCGTGGCTATGGGTTCCTTCAGCATCTGGCACTGGCTTGTCGTGCTGCTCGTGATCCTGCTGCTGTTCGGCGGCGGGAAGATCAGCGGCCTGATGGGCGACCTCGCGAAGGGCATCAAGTCCTTCAAGCAGAACATGAAGGAGGACGACGAGAAGGATGCCTCCATGGCGGCCGACGCGCCGCCCGCTCCGCCGGCCGGCAACATCTCCGGCCCGGCCAGCCCGGCCCAGGCGCGCAACGCGAGCACGCAGCCGAACACCTCCACCTCTTCCCACCCCGCGGCCTGACGCCGCCCGGGCCGGAGCCTCGCGCCCGGCCCGCGAAGCCGGGGTACGGGTCTCCGTGCCCCAGGGCTCTCCCCGCCAGGGTCCTCCCCGCCGGAGAATCCGCGGGGGCGGGCGGTGCCCGGAGGCGGCAGAAGCCGCTGCCGGGTGCCGCGCCTGCCGGCTCCGTACCGTGCCGCACCGCGGCGCGATGACCTTTCCTGTCCTCCTTCCTTTCCGCCTCCGCCCGCTGGCCGGGCCAGTCCCGCCGCCAGCCGGGGTGGCGATGGGCGCGGCACCTCGTGTGGCCTTCAGCGCGGCGTTGAAAGCCGCGCGCCCGGCCCGTTAGCCTGGGCACGTGGCGTGCCGCCGGCGCGCCACCCAGGAAGCACGCGGCGGCCCCGGCAGAAGGGCCGGCCAGCGGCAGGCAAGGGGGGATGGTTCTTGACGCATTCGGGCGCCGTGCAGGCGGCTGGCGGGGCGACGCCGGTCGATGATCTGGAATTCGCCAATTCGCGGCGCGCGCTGGCGGGGTGGCAGGGGCGGCTCTGGGCGGCGGCGGGCGCCGCCTTCATCGCCTGGCATCTCTGGGTGCTGCTGGTGGCGCCGGCCGACCCCACCGTCTCCCGCGCCGCGCATGTCTTCCTGGGCGCCGCGCTGGGCTTCGCGCTGTTCGCCCCCGGCCGGCGCGGCGGGCCGCGCATCCCCTGGTACGACTGGGCGCTGATGCTGCCCTGCCTGCTCATCGTCGCCCATTACGCGCTGGACGCGGACGGCATCGAGATGCGCTCCTTCATGGGGCCGAACTGGCAGGATCTCGCGGCGGCGGGTGTGGGCATCGTGCTGGTGCTGGAATTCACCCGCCGCACCGCCGGGCTGGTGATGCCGGCGATCGGGGTGGTGTTCCTGGCCTACTGCTTCATCGGGCCCTGGATGCCCGGGCCGCTCTACCACCGCGGGGTCGAACTGGCGCCGGCGCTGATCGAGGTGTTCGGCAACAACGGCGTGCTGGGCACGGTGGTGCAGGTCTCGGCCACCTTCATCGCCATGTTCGTCACCTTCGCGGCCTTCCTCCAGGTCTCCAACGCCGGCGCCTATTTCAACGACCTGGCGCTGGCGGCGGTGGGCTGGGCGCGCGGCGGCCCGGCCAAGGTGACGGTGATCTCCGGCCTGTTGTTCGGCACCATCTCCGGCTCGGCGGTGGCCAATGTGGTGGCCTCGGGCATGTTCACCATCCCGATGATGCGGCGCGTCGGCTACGACCGCGCCACGGCGGCGGCGGTGGAGGCCACCAGCTCCACGGGCGGGCAGATCACGCCGCCGGTGATGGGGGCGGGCGCCTTCATCATGGCCGAGGTGCTGGGCGTGCCCTACACCGAGATCGCGCTGGCCGGGCTGATCCCGGCGCTGCTGTTCTACGCCGCCAACTACATCCATTGCGACCTGAACGCCCGTAAGGCCGGCATCCGCGGCCTGCCGCGCGAGGAGCTGCCGCGCTGGCTGGGGCTGGCCCGCCGCGCCTACATGGCGGCGCCGCTGGTGCTGCTGATCTGGATGCTGGTGATCGGCTTCTCGCCCTTCCGCGCCGCCGCCTGGGGCATCGGCGCCACCATCGCCATCATGCTCGGCACGGCGCTGGCGCACCGGCTGCTGCTGGGCGCGCCGCCGGAGGGCCCCGGCGCGGCGCCCGCGCGGCGGCAGGGGCTGGTGGCGGCCGTCATCGGCGCGGTGGCGGAGACGGCGGGGGCGATCTACGGCGCGCTCTCCGGCAGCGCGCGGGAGATGATGCAGCTCATCGCCGTCTGCGCCACGGCCGGCATCGTCGCCGGCGTCATCGGCCTGACCGGGGTGGGCGGGCGATTCGCCAGCCTGCTGCTGGAGATCGCCGGCGCCTCCGCCTTCCTGGCCATGCTGTTCGCCATGGGGGTGGCCATCATCCTCGGCATGGGGGTGCCCACCACCGCCGCCTACGCCATCGCCGCCGCCGTGGTGGCGCCGGGCCTCACCCGCATGGGGGTGGAGCCGCTGGTGGCGCACATGTTCGTCTTCTACTACGCCACCCTCTCGGCCATCACGCCGCCCGTGGCGCTGGCCAGCTTCGCCGCCGCCGGCATGGCGGGGGCGGATCTCTGGCGCACCAGCATGATCGCGGTGAAGCTGGGGCTGGCCACCTTCATCGTGCCGTTCCTGTTCTGGGTCTCGCCGGCGCTGCTGGCGCAGGGGCCGCTGCCGGGCATCCTGCTGGCGGTGGCCACGGCGCTGGCCGGGGTGTGGATGCTGGCCTGCGCCACCGAGGGCTGGATGCTGAACGGCCCGCTGCCCTGGCCGCTGCGGCTGGCGGCGGGGCTGCTCGGCCTCTCGCTGATGGTGCCGGAAGGCTACACGGACCTGCTCGGCCTGGCTGGCATGGCGGCGCTGGTGCTGTATCAGCGCCGCATCCATCCCGCCGCCCGAACGGAGCCCGCCGCATGAGCCTGCCTGCCCCCATCCCCGATGCCGCCATCCAGGCCATCATCGGCGCCGGGCGCCGCATGGACCGCTTCCACTGGGTGCCCGCCACGGCCGGCAATTTCTCGGTGCGGCTGCCGGGCGGCCGCGTCGCCGTCACCCGCTCCGGCCGGCACAAGGGCTTCCTCGACACCGATTCGGTGATGGCGGTGGACCTGCAGGGCCGGCCGGAGGAGGCGGGGGCGCGCCCCTCCGCCGAGACGCTGCTGCATTGCGGCATCTACCGCCGCTTCCCCGAGGCGGGGGCGGTGCTGCACGGCCATTCCGTGCCCAACACCGTGCTCTCCCGCCTGGCGGGGGAGGAGATCGCCCTCTCGGGCTACGAGCTGCTGAAGGCCTTTCCCGGCCTGCCCACCCACGACGCGACCGTGGCGGTGCCGGTGTTCGACAACGACCAGGACATCGCCCGCCTGCAGGCGGCGGTCGATTCCCGCTGGCAGGGCATGTCTGTCATCCCGCCGGGCTATTTGATCCGCGGCCACGGGGTCTATGTATGGGCGCGGGACATGGATGCGGCGCTGGCCCGGTTGGAAGCGCTCGAATTCATGCTGGAATGCGAATTGCAGGAGCGGAGGAGCCGATGAGCCTTCTCACCATCAAGGACGCCGCCACCGGCGTGGAACTGACGCGGACGGGCGACGCGGCGGAGATCGCCCGCGCCCTGGCGCCGATCGGCGTGCGCTTCGAGCGCTGGCAGGTGGCCGAACTGCCCGAGGGTGCTTCGGCCGAGGCCGTGCTGGAGGCCTATCGCCCGCAGCTCGACGCCTTCATGGCCGGCAGCAGCGCCGGCACGGCGGATGTGATCAAGCTGGACGGCAGCCACCCGCAGAAGGATGCGCTGCGCGCCAAGTTCCTCTCCGAGCACACCCACACCGAGGACGAGATCCGCTTCTTCCACGAGGGCGGCGGCAACTTCATCATGCATGTGGACGGCAAGGTGTACGACGCGCACTGCACGCGCGGCGACCTGATCAGCGTGCCGGCCAACACCCAGCACTGGTTCGACGCCGGCGTCGAGCCGAAGGTGACGGCGCTGCGCGTCTTCACCGACACCACGGGCTGGACGCCGCACTACACCGGCACCGACATCTCCGAGCGCTTCCCGGCGGTGACCGGATGAGCGGTGCGGGTGTGAGCGCCGCGCCGCTCGGCGTGGTGCTGACCGATATCGAGGGCACCACCAGCGCCATCGCCTTCGTGAAGGAGACGCTGTTCCCCTTCGCGGAGCGGGCGCTGGACGGCTTTCTCGACGCGCATGGCGAGGAGGCGGCGGTGGCCGCCTGCCTGCGCGAGGCGGAGCGCGCCGCCCATCCGGGCGAGGATGTCCGCGCCGCGCTGCGCCGCTGGATGGCCGAGGACGCCAAGATCGGCCCGCTGAAGACGCTGCAGGGGCTGATCTGGCGCCAGGGCTTCGTCAGCGGCGAGATCGAGGGGCATCTCTGGCCGGACGTCGCGCCCTGCCTGCGTGCCTGGGCGCGCGCCGGGCTGTTCCTGGCGGTGTATTCCTCCGGCTCGGTGGCGGCGCAGAAGCTGCTGTTCGGCCACTCCAGCGCCGGCGACCTGGTGCCGCTGTTCGGCGGCTTCTTCGACACGGCGGTGGGAGCCAAGCGCGAGGCGGCCAGCTACGCCGCCATCGCCCAGGCCCTGCACCGCCCGCCGGAGGAGATCCTGTTCCTCTCCGACGTGGCGGAGGAGCTCGACGCCGCGGCCCATGCGGGGCTGCGCGTCTGCCAGCTGGTGCGGGCGCAGGACGGCACGGTGGCCAGCGGGCGGCACCCCTGGGCCGAGGATTTCCCTGGCGTCGCCGCAGCTTTCGGCCTACCGGTGCCGCGCCTCTCCGCGGCCTGAGGGGCCACCTCCTCCTTTCCGCCAACGCATCGCCGGGAGTTCGCACGGCATGATGACCACCTACACCGTGCGCGAGGGCCGGACCCTGCGCCATGAGGGCATCCCGGCGCCCGAGGCGTTGCGCGAGGCGGTCTGGATCGACCTGCTCAACCCCAGCCCGGAGGAGGAGAAGGCGGTCCAGGCGGCGCTGTGCCTGGAGATCCCGACGCGGGAGGAGATGCAGGAGATCGAGAGCTCCTCCCGCCTCTACAAGGAGGACGAGGCGCTCTTCCTCACCGCCAACTTCCTCTACGGGGTGGATGAGGGGGAGTACGGCTCCACCGCCATCACCTTCGTGCTGGCCGAGCACAACCTCGTCACGGTGCGCTACGCCACGCCCAAGGCCTTCGCGGTGTTCGCCGCCCGCGTGCTGCGCGCCCCCGCCCAGCTCGCCAGCCCCGACGGCGTGATGCTGGCCCAGTTCGAGGCGGTGGTGGACCGGCTGGCCGACGTGCTGGAGCGCATCGGCGCCGACATGGACCGCGCCAGCAAATCCGCCTTCCGCAACGCCCGCAGCACCCACAAGGTGAAGGTGAAGGCGCGCGACGCCGACCTGAAGGACGTGCTGATCGCCCTCGGCCAGGTGGGGGAGGTGACCAGCCGCGCCAACGAGACGCTGCTCGGCCTGTCGCGCATCCTCACCTTCGTCGGCGCCGAGAAGTCCTTCGCCGTGCGCAAGGAGAACAAGCCCAGCATCAAGACGCTGATGCGCGACGTGCGCTCGCTGGTGGAGCACGCGGCCTTCCTCAACAACAAGGCCAACTTCCTGCTCGACGCGGTGCTGGGCATCATCAACATCGACCAGAACGGCATCATCAAGACCTTCACCGTGGCCAGCGTGGCGCTGATGCCGCCCACCCTGGTGGCCAGCATCTACGGCATGAACTTCGCCGCCATGCCCGAGCTGCAATGGCGCTTCGGCTACCCGGCGGCGTTGCTGGTGATGGTGGTGAGCGGCCTGCTGCCGGTGCTGTACTTCAAGCGCAAGGGCTGGCTGTAGCCGCCCGCGCCGGAAACTGTGAACGCACGGGGAATCCCGGCCGGGAGAATTCAATCTCCCGGTTTTCCCGGGTTTTCGCCCCGCCGGCATGTCCGGCAGGTAAACTTGCTGTAATGCTCGGATTTTGCTCGCGTTTTCTTGCCCGGGGCACGGCTTGCCGCGGCCACGGCCGCGCTGCTTGAACAGGCACCGGCAGGGAGAGGCGCTTCACCTTGAGCATGGCAATCAACAGGCTGAGCGGCGGCAGGATCATCGCCGGCGGCCCCGGCGACGACACCTACACGATCTCCGACCCGGCGGACCAGGTGGACGAGGCGCCGGATGGCGGCACCGACACCATCCAGACCTGGCTCTCCAGCTACACCCTGCCGGAGAATGTCGAGAATCTGACGCTCACCGGCACCGCCTGGTCCTCCGGCACCGGCAACGCGCTGGACAACGTCATCACCGGCAACGCCCAGCCCAACATCCTCGATGGCGGCGCGGGCGACGACATCCTGATCGGCAATGGCAGCCCGCACGAGGCCGGCCACGTGGTCCCGCGCGGCGACACCTTCATCATCCGCGCGGGCCAGGGCAGCGACACCATCCTCGGCTTCCAGCCCGGCGATGATGGCGGCGACCTGATCAGCCTGCCGGGCTTCGACTACCGCAGCCTCGCCGGCCTGCTGGCGACGGCCACCGAGGCCGATGGCGCCGTGGTCTTCCGTCTCTCGGAGACGCAGACGCTCACCGTGCGCGGCAAGACCGCGCTGCGCGCCGGCGACTTCACCGCGCGCGACTTCGACCTGACCGCCAGCCTCACCGAGGCGCCGCGCCTGGAGACGGATGCGGAGGGCCGCACCGTGGCGGTGCTGACCGGCCGCGCCGAGATCTACGCGCCGGCGCCCGACGAGCAGTACACCCTCGTCTACATCAAGGACGCCGCGGGCACGAAGCTGGGCGAGGCACTGACGGATGCGAACGGCGTCTGGCACTTCACCACCGGCCCGCTGGCCGAGGGCACTTACGGCTTCACCGCCACGACCGTCGAGGCGAAGCGCAGCCCCGATGACGGGCTGATGCACTTCTTCGAGGTCTCCACCTCCGAGGCCACCACCGTGACGGTGACGGCAGAGCCGCCCGTGGAACCTCCGGTGGAGCCTCCGGTGGAGCCGCCCGTTGAGCCGCCGGCGGACCCGGTGCCGCCGGCGGCGCCGACGCTGATGCTGGACGCGGCGAGCGACACGGGGGTCGCGGGCAACGGCATCACCGCCGACACCACGCCCACCATCCGCGGCACCGCGGAGGCGGGCAGCCTCGTCACCCTCTACGACACGGATGGCGAGACGGTGCTCGGCACCGCCACCGCCACCGATGGCAACTGGAGCATCACCACCCCGGCCCTGGCCGGCGGCGGGCACAATGTGTCGGCGGTGGCGACCAGCGCCGCGGGGCTGGCCTCCGACCCCTCCGCCACGCTCACCCTGGTGGTCAACCTGCCGCGGGACGCGGCCGACTTCCCCATCCCCGGCTTCGACCGCGAATTCTACCTGGCGCAGAACCAGGACGTCGCCGCCTCCGGCATGGACGCGCTGGCGCATTACCAGCAATTCGGCTGGCACGAGCAGCGCGATCCCAGCGCCCTGTTCGACGTCACCTACTACCTGAACCAGAACCCCGACGTGGCCGCGGCCGGCATCGACCCGCTGCAGCACTACATGCAGTCCGGCTGGATGGAGGGGCGCGACCCGTCGCTCTCCTTCTCCACCGCCTTCTACCTGGCGCAGAACCCGGAGGCCGCCGGCGGCAACCCGCTGCAGCACTACCTGGCCACCGGCCAGGTGCAGGACCTGGCCACCGCCGGCGCCACCCCGCACGCCACGGCGCCGCGGGGGCCGCTGATGGACGAGGCCTTCTACTTCGCGCACAATCCGGACGTTGCGGCGGCGGGGATGGACCCGCAGGCGCATTTCGACCAGTTCGGCTGGCGCGAGGGGCGGGACCCGAATGCGTGGTTCGACCTGGACTACTACCTCGCCAACAACCAGGACGTGGCGGCCGCCGGCATCAACCCGGTGGAGCATTACCTGCAGTTCGGCTGGGCGGAGCACCGCGCCCCCAGCGCCGCCTTCTCGGGCGATGCCTATCTGGCGGCCAACCCGGATGTCGCCGCGGCCGGCATGAACCCGCTGGAGCACTACCTCCACTTCGGCATCGCCGAGCAGCGCGACCTCGGCCTCGGCTGAGGCGCGGCGCCCGCGGCACGGCCTGTCATCGCCCCGCGCTTGACAGGCCGTGCCTTCGGGTTCTGCCTGCCGCCCCATGGGCAGCGGCATCTTCGAGCGAATCATCGACCCCGTGGCGGCGCCTGGGCAGCAGGCCAGCCGCATCCTCGGCAGCCCCGTGCCGGAGGCGCCGCCCCCGGACGGCCTGTGGGGCTTCTACTGGTATTTCATCCGGCAGGCGCGGGCGCTGTTCGGCCTGCTCTTCGTCGCCGGCCTCTGCGTGGCGCTGCTCGACGCGCTGATCCCGGTGTTCATCGGCCGCGTCGTCGGCCTGCTGTCGGCGCAGGCGCCCGGCACGCTGCTGGCGGAGCGCTGGCCGGAGCTGCTCGGCATGGCGGCCGTGCTGCTGCTGGCGCGGCCGGCCTCCATCCTGGCGCAGAACCTGATCGGCCAGCAGGCGATCAACGCCGGTGTCACCAGCATGATCCGCTGGCAGAGCCACTGGCACGTGGTGCGGCAGGGCTGGTCCTTCTTCCAGGAGGATTTCGCCGGGCGCATCGCCAACCGCGTCATGCAGGCGGGGCCGGCGCTGCGCGAGAGCGTGGTGCAGTCGGTCAACGCCGTCTGGTACATCCTGGTCTATGGCACGGGGGCGGTGCTCTACCTGGCCTCGGCCAATGCCTGGCTGGCGCTGCCCATCCTGGTCTGGTTCGCCGCCTATTGCCTGCTGCTGCGCTTCATCGTGCCGCGCCTGCGCGAGCGCGCCCGCGCCGCCTCCGAGCAGCGCAGCCTGCTCACCGGCCGCATCGTCGACAGCTACACCAACATCCTCACGCTCAAGCTCTTCGCGCGCGCCGAGGACGAGGACGCCTTCGTGCGCGAGGGCATCCTCGGCCTCACCGCCGCCTTCCAGCGGCAGATGCGGCTGATCACGCTGAACGCGCTGCTGCTCTCCACCCTCAACGCCACCATGCTCGTCTCCATGGCCGCCATTGCGCTCGGACTGTGGGATGCGGGGCGGATCGAGCTCGGCATCGTCGCCGCGGCGCTGCCGATGGCGTGGCAGATCGCCAACATCTCCGGCTGGGTGGCCTTCAACGTCGCCGCCATCTTCGAGAATCTCGGCGTGGTGCAGGAGGCCACGGGCAGCATCGCCGTGCCGCCCACGGCGCCGGACCCCGCGGGCGCGCGCCCGCTCGTGGTGGGGGAGGGGCGCATCACCTTCGAGCATGTGCGCTTCGCCTATGCCGGCGGCCCGGGCGCGGCGACGGGGCGCGGCGTGCTGGAGGATTTCCACCTCGACATCGCGCCGGGCGAGCGTGTCGGCCTCGTCGGCCATTCGGGGGCGGGCAAGACCACGGCGATGAACCTGCTGCTGCGCTTCTTCGCCCCGCAATCGGGCCGCATCCTGATCGACGGGCAGGACATCGCCACGGTCACGCAGGAGAGCCTGCGCGGCGCCATCGGCGTGGTGACGCAGGACACGGCGCTGCTGCACCGCTCGGTCCGCGACAACATCCGCTATGGCCGCCCAAGTGCCAGCCAGGCGGCGGTGGAGGCGGCGGCGCGGCAGGCGGCGGCGCACGACTTCATCACCGCCCTGCGCGACTGGCGCGGGCGGGAGGGCTATGATTCGCATGTCGGCGAGCGGGGCGTGAAGCTCTCGGGCGGGCAGCGCCAGCGCGTCGCCATCGCCCGCGTGCTGCTGAAGGACGCGCCGATCCTGGTGCTGGACGAAGCCACCAGCGCGCTCGATTCCGAGGTGGAGGCGGCTATCCAGGAGCAGCTCACCGGGCTGATGGCGGGCAAGACGGTCATCGCCATCGCCCACCGCCTCTCCACCCTGGCCAGCATGGACCGGCTGGTGGTGCTGGAGCATGGCCGCGTCGTCGAGCAGGGCAGCCATGCCGAGCTGCTGGCGCGCGAGGGCGCCTATGCCCGGCTGTGGCGGCGCCAGTCGGGCGGCTTCCTGGAGGGGTGAGGGCACGCCGGCGGGAGTTGACCCGCCGCCGCATCGCCGGGAATGTGAGCGGCCAGGAGGGACCTGTCATGCCTGCCACCCATCATCTGCACGCGACGCCGGAGACGGTGCGCTTCGGGGCCTTCGACGCCGCCTTTCCGCCCGTCCTGACGGTCCAGTCGGGTGACCTGGTGGTGATGCAGTGCGTCTCCGGCCCGGCCGAGGTGATGCCGCCCGGGGACAGTGGCCTGGCCGTGCCGCCGGCGCTGGCCGAGATCCACAAGGCGGTCGCCGCCGGCGCCATGCCGCGCCTCGGGCCGCACCTCGTCACCGGCCCGGTGGCGGTGGCCGGCGCCGAGCCGGGAGACTGCCTGCGCATCGACATCGAGGCGGTCGAGCTGGGGGCGGACTGGGGCTACAACCATTTCCGCGCGCTCGTCGGCACGCTGCCGGAGGATTTCCCCTATCGCCGCCTCATCCACATCCCGGTGGACCGCGCGGCCAACACCTGCCGCCTGCCCTTCGGCCCGGACAACCATGGCCTGACCCTGCCGCTCGCGCCCTTCTTCGGCGTGATGGGTGTGGCGCCGCCGGTGGAGTGGGGGCAGATCTCCACCAAGGAGCCGCGCGCCCATGGCGGCAACCTGGACAACAAGGAGCTGGTGGCCGGCAGCACCCTCTATCTGCCGGTGCACCGCCCCGGCGGCCTGTTCAGCGCCGGCGACGGCCATGGCGTGCAGGGCGATGGCGAGGTCTGCGTCACCGCGCTGGAGATGTGCCTGACCGGCCATTTCCGCTTCAGCCTGGAGAAGGGCGACGGCACCCGCCGCCCGGCGCTGCGCTACCCCCGCGCCGAGACGCCGACCCACTACATCAGCATGGGCATGCACGAGGATCTCGACATCGCCATGAAGCAGGCGCTGCGCGAGATGATCGCCTTCATCACCGCGCGCAGCAACCTCTCGGCGGCGGACGCCTACCAGTTCTGCTCGCTGGCGGTGGATTTCCACGTCACCCAGACCGTGAACGGCGAGAAGGGCGTGCACGGCCTGCTGCGCAAGGGCCTGCTGTTCTGAGAGGCCGAAACGGCGCCTTGCATTGGGCGCCGTTTCGCGGGAACAGAGCCGCCCGGTGCGGCCCCGCCGCGCCCGGTCCCCCTTCCCACGGGAGGGGGGACTCTTTTCCACAACTTTTGCGAGTCGCCGTTTGCGCCGCATCTTGTGCCGCTACCCCCGCGTTAACTACCGTATATGGGGGTGGAGGCAGGAGCCTGGGTATGGATTGGACAGCGGAAGCGATCGAGGCTCTGCGGGCCCTCTGGGCCGAAGGCCACTCGACGGCAGAGATCGGCCGCCGCATGGGCATTTCCAAGAACGCGGTCGTGGGCAAGGCGCACCGCCTGAACCTGCCCGCGCGCCCCAGCCCCATCCGCCGCGAGAACGAGCCCCGCGCCACGGCCGCGCCCGCCGCGGCGCCTGCGGCGCCGGCGATGGCGGAGCCCGTGGCCGAGCTTCCGGTGCCCCCGCTTTCCGCCCCGGCGGCGGCGCCTCCGGCGCCCGAGCCGGAGCCGGTGCGCCCCGCCCTCACCACCCTGCCGCCGGCCACCCAGCCCATCGCCCCGGCGGCAGCGCTGGCCGCGCCGCGCCCGCCGGCGGCCACCCGCCGCCCGGCGCCGCCGGCCGTGGTGCGGCCCTTCCAGCGGATGGGCGGCCGCTCCTGCTGCTGGCCGATCGGCGAGCCCGGCACGCCGGATTTCCGCTTCTGCACGGGCGAGGCCATTCCGGGGAAGCCCTACTGCCCCGAGCACGCTGCGGTCGCCTATGTGAAGGCCCGCGACCGGCGCGACGACGCCGCCTGACCGCGCGGCCGCCGCTGCAACGCAGAAGGCCCGGAGGGGGAACCCTCCGGGCCTTCTTCGTCTGGCATCCGCGGACGCTCAGGTGATGGCGGCCTCGCGGCGGCCGATCAGGCGGCGGCGCAGCGCGCCCGAGAGGGTGTCGATGGCGGCGACGGTCAGCACCATCAGGAGGATGATGAAGGCCACCTCGTCCCAGTGCCGCACCTTGATGCGCTCGGCGATCTGCAGGCCGATGCCGCCCGCGCCCACCACGCCGAGGATGGCGGCGGAGCGGGTGTTGCTCTCGAAGAAATAGAGCGCCTGGGCCAGCATCACCGGCAGCACCTGCGGCAGCACGCCGAAGCGCAGCGCGTGCAGCCGCCCGCCGCCCGAGGCCATGACGCCCTCGCTCTGCCGCTTCTCGGCGTTCTCGATGGCCTCGGCGTAGAGCTTGGCGAGCACGGCGAGGTCGCTGGTGAAGATGGCCAGCACGCCGGCCAGCGGCCCGAGGCCCACGGCCCGCACATAGGCCAGCGCCCAGATCAGCTGGTCCACGCCGCGGATGCCGTCGAAGAGGCGGCGCACCGAGAAGCGCAGCAGCGTGACCGTGACGATGTTGCGGGCGCCGAGGAAGCCCAGCGGCACCGCCAGCAGCGCGGCGAGGAAGGTGCCGAGGAAGGCCATGGCCACGCTCTCCGCCATGCCCTTCAGGATGTCGAGCCACAGCTCGCCGGGGCTGGGCGGCACCATCAGCCGCAGGATGGTGGCCAGGCCCTCAAGGCCGTTCCACAGCCGCGCGGGGGTGATGTCGAACAGCCAGAAGCTCCAGCCGAGCCAGAGCAGGAAGGCCGCGCCCGCCACCCAGCGCAGCGCGCGGGTGGCTCGGCCGGGGCCGAAGGCGGCGGGCAGGCGGGCCTG
Source organism: Teichococcus aestuarii (assembly GCF_042651065.1). Taxonomy (NCBI): domain Bacteria; kingdom Pseudomonadati; phylum Pseudomonadota; class Alphaproteobacteria; order Acetobacterales; family Roseomonadaceae; genus Roseomonas; species Teichococcus aestuarii. The sequence goes on along the minus strand of NZ_JBHSCH010000030.1, from coordinate 26,034 downwards.
CCATTGCGTGACGGTCTGCGCGTCCGGCCGCATCTCAGCGCCCTCCCACGACATGGATGAGGCGGTGCCGCAGCTGTTCGGAGACGAGGTCGATCAGCATCACGGCCAGGATGACCAGCAGGACGATGGCGCTGATCTCCTCGTAGTAGTTGAAGGCGATCACCTGGTAGAGCTCCTGCCCGATGCCGCCGGCGCCGACGAAGCCGATGACGCTGGCGCCGCGCACGTTGATCTCGAAGCGCAGCAGCGCGTAGCTCAGCAGGTTGGGCGCCACCTGCGGCAGGATGGCGTAGCGGCAGGCCTGCACCCAGTTGGCGCCGGAGGCGCGCAGCCCGTCCCAGGGCTGCATCTCGGCATTCTCGATCACCTCGGCGAAGAGCTTGCCCAGCGCGCCGGCGGTGTGGATGGCGATGGCCAGGATGCCCGCCAGCGGCCCGACGCCGAAGGCCCAGACGAAGATCAGCGCGTAGACGATCTCCGGCACGGTGCGGGTGGCCTCCAGCGCGCGGCGCGTCAGCGGCGAGAGCCAGCGCCCGGCGCCCAGGTTGCGCGCGGCGGGGAAGGCCAGCAGCATCGCCACGGCCGCGCCGGCCAGGGTGGCGAGCGCCGCCATCTGCGCCGTCTGCGCCAGCAGCAGCGCCCAGGAATCGAGCCGGTAGAGCCAGAAGGCCAGGCTGCCTTCCGTCTCCGCGCCGGAGAACAGGGCGGAGAGCTGCAGCGAGGGCAGGATGCGCCAGAAATACTCGCCGATGCGCGGCAGGCCGGCGGCCAGGGTGGCGGGATAGAACTCGCTGATGCGGGCGGCCAGCAGTAGCAGGGCGGCCAGCAGGCCGAGGCCCAGGAGCGTGGTGTTGCGGCGCTGGCGGCGGAGCGCCTGGAAGGCGGCCTCCCCGCGCCGCACCACCGGAAGATGCGCGGCGATGGCGTCCATGACTCTACTCGTGCGGGGAAGGGAAGGGGCCGGGGGAGGGTGGATCCTCTCCCCCGGCTGGCGGCCGCCCGGAAGCGCCGGTGACGCTGCCCGAACTCATGCCACCTGCTTCAGGAGCGCCAGCGGCGCCAGCGGCCTCAGGAGCGCCGGCGGCGCCAGCGGCCTCAGGAGCGCCGGCGGCGCCATCTGGCCTCAGGAGCGCCGGCGGCGCTCGGCGGCCTCCTCGCGGCGCAGCTGCACGATCGGCTCGAACATGGCGTGCGTCACGCGCTCATAGCCCTTGCCGCCGCCGCGCTCGATGTCGGCGTAGACCTTCGGGTGGGCGGTGGGCAGCGCCATGTGGAAGGCGGTGAAATCCTCCTTGAACGCCGCCGGCAGGGCCGAGCGCACCACCAGCGGGCCGTTCGGGATCGGGCGCGACTTCCAGATCAGGTTCAGGTCGGACATCTTCAGCATGCCCTTGGAGACCATCGCCTGCAGGTTGCCGCGGCTGAAGCCCTGGCTCTCGTCGCCGATGCCGGAAGCCCAGGTGCAGCAGGCGTCGTACTGCTTCTGCAGCACCGCCACCACCGCCTGCTCGTGCCCGCCGGCGAAGCCGGTGCGAGAGAAGTAGCCGTTGATGTCCACGCCGCTGTTGCGCAGCTCCGAGCGCGGGATCAGGTAGCCCGAGGTGGAGTTCGGGTCGGCCCAGGCGAGGGACTTGCCCTTCATCTGCTCGAGCGAGGTGATGCCGGAATCCTTCCGCGTCACCATCACCGAGATGTAGGAGGAGGAGCCGTCATTCTCCAGCGGCACCACCAGCGGCTCCACGGCGCCGTTGGTGTCGAGCCAGGCGCCGGCATAGCCGGAGGCGCCCATCGAGGAGGCCTCGATCTGCCCGGCCGAGAAGGCCTGCATCACGCCCGCGTAGTCGGCGGCGGGGAAGAGGCGGACGGGCACCTTGAAGGTGTCCTCGATCAGCTTGCGGTAGGCGTCGAAGCGGCCGAGGCGGTCGGCCTCGTTCTCGCCGCCGAGCAGGCCGATGCGGATCTGCGGCACCTGCTTCGCCCAGGGGCGCTCGCCGGCGGCGGGCATGGCGGGGGCGGCCTGCTGGGCGCGGGTGGCGGCGGGCAGCAGGGCGGCGCCGGCCATCAGGCCGGCCAGCGTGCGACGGGTGATCATGCTGTCTCTCCTTGTAGGCGGGCATCGCCCGCGGGCTTTCTGGGCGGGCGGGCGTTCGCGGGCCTTGTGGCCGGGCGCCTGCCCGCCGGAAGCTCGTCAGGCCGCCGGGGCCTCGGCGGTGGCGCGTGGCGCGTGGTCCATGGCGCTCTGCGCGTTGAACTCGGCCTCGGACACGCCGTAGATCTCGCGCAGCCGGGCGGCGGTCAGGCCCTCGGGCGGGCCGTCGAACATCATCCGGCCGCCCTGCATGGCGATGACGCGGGTGCAGTATTCCCGCGCCGTGTCCAGGTGGTGCAGGTTGCAGAGCACGGTGATGCCGTCGCGCCGGTTCACGTCGCGCAGCGCGTCCATCACGGTGCGGGCATTGCGCGGGTCGAGGCTGGCGATCGGCTCGTCGGCCAGGATGATGCGCGATTCCTGCATCAGCGCCCGCGCGATGGCGACGCGCTGCTGCTGCCCGCCCGAGAGCGTGTCGGCGCGCTGCAGCGCCTGGTCGGCGAGATCGAAGCGGTCCAGCGCCATCAGCGCCATGGCCCGCTCCTCGGCGGGGAAGTGCTTGAACAGCGTGGCCACGGTGCCGAGCATGCCGGGGCGGTGGTTCAGCCGCCCCACCAGCACGTTGGTCAGCACATCGAGCCGCTGCACCAGGTTGAACTGCTGGAAGATCATGCCGCAGCGGGTGCGCCAGTCCCGCAGCCCCTGGCCGCGCAGCGCCGTGACATCGACGCCGTCGTGCAGGATGCGGCCCTCGGAGGGCTCGGTCAGGCGGTTGATCATGCGCAGCAGCGTGGACTTGCCGGCGCCCGAACGGCCGATCACGCCCACCATCTGGCCGGCCGGCACCTTCAGGCTGACGCCGGAGACCGCCTGCGTCGCGCCGAAGCGGCGGGAAATGTTCTGAAGCTCAAGCATCGGCCACCCTTTGCGTTGCGCCGCCTATAGGGGGCGCCCGTGACAGGGCGATGAAGGGCCGATGACAAGCCGATGGCTCGGCGGGGAAAGTGGCGGCCGGCTAGCGCCCCACCAGCACCAGCACCACGCCGAGCACCACGATGAGGGCGCCCGCCACCTCGCTGCGCTTCAGCGTCTCGCGCAGGTAGAAGCGGCTGAACAGCAGCGTGAACAGGATCTCCGTCTGGCCCAGGGCGCGCACCATGGCCACGGGGGCAAGGGCGAAGCCGCTGAACCAGCAGGCCGAGCCGCAGGCCGAGAGGGCGCCCACCTGGGCGCTGGTGCGCCAGGTGCGGAACACGGCGCGCATCTGCGCCGGCTCGCGCAGCGCCAGCCAGCCCCCCTGCATCACCGTTTGCAGGATGTTGGCGGCGACCAGCGTGACGAGGGCGCGCAGGATCGGGTCCGGGTGCGGCAGCTCCAGGTTGGCGCTCTTGATGAAGATGGAGGTCAGCGCGAAGCAGGCGCCGGCGCCGAGCCCGTACAGCGCCGCCGGCTGGGTGGTGGCGCGCAGCAGGGTGGCGGCGTCCATCGCCTTGCCGGCCAGCGAGAGGTAGAGCACCCCGCCTACCCCCACCGCGATGCCGAGCCAGGCCAGCGGCGAGAGCTGCTCGCCCAGCAGCACCAGCGCCAGGATGGCGCCCTGCACCGCCTCGGTCTTGGCATAGGCGGTGCCGACGGCGAAGCCGCGCGCGCCGAAGGAGAGGATCAGCAGGTTGGTGCCGAGGATCTGCAGCAGCCCGCCCAGCGCGGCAAAGGCCAGGAAGGGCAGGGTGGGGCCGGGCGGCACATGCCCCATCAGCAGGGCGTAGAGGGCCAGCAGCAGCACCCCCACCGGCACGCCGTAGAGATAGCGCACCACCCCCGCGCCATTGACCGAAAGCTGCCCGCGCAGCTTCTGCTGGAGCGCGGTGCGCCAGGTCTGCAGCAGGGCGGCGGTCAGCGTGATGGCGATCCAGAGGGGCATGCGCGGGTTCCGGCGGCAGGGCTTCCCAGGTTAGACAGCCTCGGCGCGGCTGTAGAGCCACGGAGGGGTGCCGGATGCGGATGGCTGCCCCGCCCGCGCATCTGTGCGCGCCGCGGGCTTCCGCGCCGCGCCCCGCGCGCCGATATCCGCGGCGGACCGACGTGAAGGAGCTTCGCATGACCCGATTCCCTGGCCTGCCGGCCACCGCCCTGGCCGCCGCGGCTCTGGCCATCGCCGGCCTCGGCGGCGCCGCGCCGTTGGCGGCCCAACCGGCGGAGAACCCGGCCAATGCCTCCTCCACCGCCACGCTGCCGGAGACGGTGCTGAGCCTCTCGGAGACGGCCGAGGTGCTGCGCGCGCCCGACGAGCTGCGCGCCAGCCTGCGCGCCGAGGCGCGCGGCGCCAATGCCGCCGCCGTCCAGGCGCAGGTGAACCGGGTGATGGAGCAGGCCCTCGCGGCCGCGCAGGGCGTCTCCGGCGTGCGCGCCAGCACGGGCGGCTACTGGACCAACCGTGTCGAGGAGGGCCGCAGCTGGACCGCCTCGCAGACGCTGAACCTGCGCGCCGCCGAGCCCGCGGCGCTGCTGGAGCTGGTCGGCCGGCTGCAGGGGCAGGGGCTGGCGATGGGCGAGCTGAGCTGGCGGCTCTCGCGCGAGGCGGAGACGGCGGCGCGGCAGGAGGCGGGAAAGCTCGCCATCGAGGCGCTGCGGCAGCGGGCCGAGGCGGTGGCCGCGCAGCTTGGCCTGCGGGTGGCCGGCATCCGGCATCTGCGGCTCGACGCGCCGGAGGTGCCGATGCCGCGGATGATGGCGATGTCCACCGCGGCGCGCCGCGAATCGGCCCCGCCGCCGGTCACGGCGCCCGAGGAGGTGGCCGTCGCCTCCACCGCCGCGGCCGAGATCCTGCTGCGCCGCTGAGCGCGCGAGGGGGCCGGGGCGTTTCCTACCCCGGCCCCGCTTCATCTCATGCCTTGGCGGCCTCGTCCCAGCGGTAGCGGAAGTCGCAATGCGTGGCCCCGCCCATGATGGTCTGGGTGCGGGTCATCTTCAGGCGGGGGTCGTAGCCCTGGCAGAAGGCGCCATCCCGGTTGCAGGAGAGGATGGCGCCCAGCTCCTGCAGGCCCATCTCCTTGTAGCTCTCGGCGTAGCGGCAGCGGGTGACGTTGAAATCGAAATTCTCCGCATCCTGCCGCACCACCTCGACACGCAGCGCGTCCTCCCGCGTCCAGCGCGGCTGGATGCTGACGAAGTGCTCGAGCGAGGGCTCCGGCGCCTCGGCCGCCATGCCGGCGGCGGCCTGCTTGGCCAGCTTGACCACGGCGTTGCGCAGGATGCGGCGCGCCGCCTCCTCGCCCAGCTCGGCCGCCATCTCCTCGTAGATGCCCTTGGCGAAGGCGGCCTCGATGCGCCGCTGCTCCAGGATCGACATTGACATAAGGTTCTGCCCCGCTCCGTTTGTCCCGCCGGCCATTGTAGCGGCGGGAGGGGAGGGCGGCGGCGGGTGGGCGCGTTTTTTTCTTCCGCCCGGGCTGCCCGGAGCGCCGGACGGGTGGCATGATCGTCCGACATGTCCGCCACCTTCGCCGGGATCGCCCTGCAACTGGTCGCCATCGCCTTCTTCGTGGCGATGGACACGACCATCAAGCTGATGACGGCGGACTACGCCGTGTCGCAGCTGATCTTCGCGCGCTTCGCCTTCCATATCCTGTTCGTGGCCCTGCTGCTGCGCGTCTTCACCGGGCCGCTGCCCTGGCGGTCCCGCGCGCTCGGGCTGCAGGCGGCGCGCAGCCTCTGCCTGGCCTCGGCCAACTTCCTGTTCTCCCATGCCCTGGCCCATGTGCCCCTGGCCGACGCGACGGCGGTGAACTTCGCCTCGCCGCTGTTCACCGTGGCGCTGGCCGCCATCTGGCTGAAGGAGACGGTGAGCCCGCGGCGCTGGCTGGGGGTGGCGGTGGGGCTGCTGGGGGTGGCGGTGGCGCTGCGCCCGCCCTTCCTCACCGGCGGGCCGATGCCGCACGGGGCGCTGCTGCTGCCGCTCGGCACCGCGCTGCTCTACGGCGTCTACCAGATCCTGACGCGCCGCCTGGCGGGGGTGGACGACCCGCGCACCACCATCCTGCACACCGGCATCGCCGCGGCGCTGGTCTCCTCGGTGGCGCAGCCCTTCGTGTGGGAGTGGCCGCCGGGGGCGATCGGCTGGGTGGGGCTGATGGCGCTGGGCGCGCTCGGCGCGGTGGGCCACGGCTTCCTGGTGCTGGCCTTCGCCCGCGCCCCCGCCAGCCTGCTGGCGCCGATGAGCTACAGCCAGCTCGTCTGGGCCGTGCTGGCCTCGATGACGGTGTTCGGCGACATGCCGGACCGCTACACGCTGCTGGGCGCCGCCATCATCGCCGTGGGGGGTGTGCTGGTGGCTCTGCCGCAGCGGCAGGGCCGGACGGGCGGAACCTAGGCGGAGCCCAGGCGTTGCCCCTGCTGGATTCACCGAAGGGCGCCCCCGGACACCGCCGCCGGAGGGGTGCGACTCGGTCGAGCACTCTTGCGCTTGCGCGGCGGGCGGCAAGCGGGTAGCGGGATGCGGACGCGAGGACAGGGAATGGCCACGACACTCGGAACATCGCGGGAACAGGCGGTTGACAATGCGCTGCGGGACCACCCGCGCGCGGCGCTGGACGCCCACTCGGTACGGGAAGCCTATCGCCGTTGGGCGGGGGTTTATGACGCGGTGTTCGGGGGGGTCTCCTCCTATGGGCGCCGCCGCGCGGTGGCGGCGGTGAACCGCCTGCCCGGCACGCGGGTGCTGGAGGTGGGGGTCGGCACCGGCCTGGCCCTGCCGCGCTACCGCGCGGAGAAGCGCGTGGTCGGCATCGATCTCTCGCGCGAGATGCTGCTCAAGGCCGAGGAGCGGGTGCGCGACGAGCGCCTCGCCCATGTCGAGGGGCTGCTGGAGATGGACGCCGAGTCGATGGCGTTCCAGGACGGTGCCTTCGACATCGCGGTGGCGATGTTCACCGCCAGCGTGGTGCCCGACGCCAAGAAGCTGTTCGCCGAGATGAGCCGCGTGGTGAAGCCGGGCGGGCACCTGCTGTTCGTCAACCACTTCGCCGCCGAGGGCGGGCCGCGCTGGTGGGTCGAGCGCACCATGGCGCCGCTCTCTCGCGTGCTGGGCTGGCACCCCGACTTCGCCTTCAGCGACCTGTTCGATCGCGAGAAGGTGCAGGTGGAGGCGCTGGAGTCCTGCCCACCGGCGGGGCTGTTCACCCTGGTGCACCTGCGCAACGCCGCGCCGGCCGTGCTGGCGGCGCCGGACCGGGCCGTGGCGGCCTGAGGGCCGCCGGGCGGTGTCGCTGCGCATCGCCGAGGATCAGGTCGTCGAACTGGCCGAGATGTTCCGGCTGATGAGCGACCCGACGCGGCTGCGCATCATCCTGGCCTGTCTCGACGCCCCCGCCCCGGTGGGGGAGATGGCCGAGCGGATCGGCATCTCCGGCAGTCTCGCCTCGCATCACCTGCGGCTGCTGCGGGCCGCCCGCCTGCTGCAGGCGGAGCGGCGGGGCCGGCAGGTGTTCTACGCCGTCACCGATGCGCATGTGCGTTCCATGCTGGGCGACATGGTGGATCACGTCATCGAGGATGAGCCGGAGGCGGATTCGGCGCCGGCGGGCTGATTCGGCGCCGCGTTGGCGGGCTGGAAAGGTCTGCGGGGCCATTGTGCGCGCGGGCCACAGATGCCCCGCTTGCGCATCGTTGCCCCGGCATCACTTGTGCGGTGCCGGTGGTGGCGATTATGGTCCGGCGAATGTTTCCCCTGGTGTCGGTTCGGGCGCGGGGGGAAAAGGGCCAGGTCGTGCGGTGCGGCTTTGGCTGGTCGGCGCGGTGCGCGCCGGCGCCCAGGTTTATCGGGCGAACGGATTACGAGCGGACGGGATAGGGAATGCGGCGGTCGATCGTTTCGCGCTTCGCGGGCTTGAGCGCCACCCTTGGGGTGGCGGCCATCTCCTTGCTGCAAGGGGCGCCGGCCCTGGCGCAGGGTTCGGGCGGCGCGGATTCCGGCATTGTGGGCGCCCCGGTGCCCTGGGGTATCGATCTGCAGCGGGCTGGCGGCCCGGTGAAGGAGTCGATCCACGACTTCAACCAGCTGGTGCTGTGGATCATCGTCGCCATCACCGTCTTCGTCGGCGCGCTGCTGGCCTATGTGGTCTGGCGGTTCCGCGCCGAGGCGAATCCGGTGCCCTCGCGCACCAGCCACCACACCCTGCTGGAAGTGGCCTGGACGGTTCTGCCGGTGCTGATCCTGCTGGTCATCGCCGTTCCCTCCTTCCGCCTGATCTATTATCAGGACCGGACGCAGGAAGCGGACCTGACGATCAACGTGACCGGCCGGCAGTGGTACTGGCATTACGCCTACCCTGATCAGGGCAATTTCGCCTTCGACAGCTACCCGGTGCAGGAAGCCGACCTGAAGCCCGGCCAGCTGCGCAACCTGGATGTGGATGAGCCGCTGGTGGTGCCGGTGGGCAAGAACATCCGCATCCTGACCAACGGCCAGGATGTCATCCACAGCTTCTTCGTGCCGAGCCTGGGCGTGCAGAAATACACCATTCCGGGCCGCACCATGGAGACCTGGATGCGGGCGGACCACACCGGCACCTATTATGGCCAGTGCAACCAGATCTGCGGCACCAACCACTGGTTCATGCCGATCGTGGTGAAGGCCGTGCCGCAGGCCGAGTTCGACGCCTGGGTGGCGGGGGCGCGGCAGCGCTTCGCGGCCGAGGGCGGCGAGCGCCCGGCGCAGCCGGTGGCCACCGCCGGCAAGGCGCCGGCGGCCCAGGCCGCGGCCGCGGATGACGGTGCGGTTCTGGCGGAGCTTCGCCGCTGACGCGGCGTTCACGAGACGGGTTCGAGAGCGGGACGGACAAAGATGGCGACCGCGTCACACACGCATGACAACCATGGCCATGGTGACCACCATGGCCACCATGATCACACCCCGGGCTTCGTGGCGCGCTGGTTCTTCAGCACCAACCACAAAGACATCGGCATCCTCTACCTGATCTTCGCCGTGGTCGCCGCCTTCGTCGGCGTTGGCCTCAGCCTGCTGATGCGCATCGAGCTGCAGAGCCCCGGCATGCAGATCTTCGCCGACGGCCAGGCCTGGAACGTGGCCGTGACCGCGCATGGCGTGGTCATGGTGTTCTTCGTCATCATGCCCGCGCTGATCGGCGGCTTCGGCAACTACTTCGTGCCGATCATGATCGGCGCGCCGGACATGGCCTTTCCGCGCCTGAACAACATCAGCTTCTGGCTGCTGGTCCCGGCGCTGATCCTGGCGGTGGCGAGCCTGTTCGTGGGTGGCGCCGGCACCGGCTGGACGCTGTACCCGCCGCTGTCGAACAGCACCTACCAGTCCGGCCCCTCGGTCGACATGGCGCTGTTCGCGCTGCACCTGGCGGGCGCCAGCTCGATCCTGGGCGCGGCCAACTTCATCACCACCATCTTCAACATGCGCGCCCCGGGCATGACGCTGCACAAGATGCCGCTGTTCGTGTGGGGCATGCTGGTCACCGCCTTCCTGCTGCTGCTGTCCGTGCCCGTGCTCGGCGGCGCCATCACCATGCTGATCACCGACCGCAACTTCGGCACGGCCTTCTTCGACCCGGCCGGCGGCGGCGACCCGGTGCTGTTCCAGCACCTGTTCTGGTTCTTCGGCCACCCCGAAGTCTACATCATGATCCTGCCGGGCTTCGGCATCATCTCCCACGTGCTGTCCACCTTCAGCCGCAAGCCGATCTTCGGCTATCTCGGCATGGCCTACGCCATGGTGGCCATCGGCGTGGTCGGCTTCGTGGTGTGGGCGCACCACATGTTCACCTCCGGCATCTCGGTGGACACCCGCGCCTACTTCATGGCGGCGACGATGATCATCGCGGTGCCCACGGGCATCAAGATCTTCTCCTGGATCGCCACCATGTGGGGCGGCTCCATCACCTTCCGCACGCCGATGCTGTTCGCCATCGGCTTCATCTTCCTGTTCACCATGGGCGGCGTCTCCGGCGTGAAGCTGGCCAACGCCTCGGTGGACGTGATCCTGCACAACACCTACTACGTGGTGGCCCACTTCCACTACGTGCTCAGCCTGGGCGCGGTGTTCTCGATCTATGCCGGCTTCTACTACTGGATCGGCAAGATGAGCGGGAAGCAGTACCCGGAGTTCTGGGGCAAGGTGCATTTCTGGCTGACCTTCGTCGGCGTGAACCTGACCTTCTTCCCCATGCACTTCCTGGGCGCCCAGGGCATGCCGCGCCGCTACCCGGATTATCCGGACGCCTTCGCGGGCTGGAACCTGATCGCCAGCCTCGGCGCCTATATCTCGGTGGCGTCCTTCGTGGTCTTCCTGTATGTCTGCTACCGGACTTTCGCCGGCAAGGAGCAGGCGGAGGCGAACCCCTGGGGCGAAGGTGCGACGACCCTGGAGTGGCAGGTTTCTTCCCCGCCGCCCTTCCACACCTTCGATGAACTGCCCCGCATCCGCTGAGGCAAATACCGGCTGATGAGCGATAGCGCGATCAAGTCGGGGGGGGCTTCTGCCCCCCTTGGCACATCCACCGACATCGACCTGAGCGAGGTGCGCGACTGGATCGCGCTGCTCAAGCCACGGGTGATGTCGCTGGTGGTATTCACCGGCCTGGTCGGGCTGCTCGTCGCGCCGGGGCATCTGCACCCCGTGCTGGCGGTCACCGCCATCCTCTGCATCGCCGTGGCGGCAGGGGCGGCGGGGGCCATCAACATGTGGTACGACCGCGACATCGACGCGGTCATGCGCCGCACCGCCGGCCGGCCCATTCCCGCGGGGCGCATCCGCGCCAGCTCGGCACTGGCCTTCGGCGTGCTGCTGAGCCTCGCCTCCGTCATGCTGATGGGGCTGGCCACCAACTGGGTGGCGGCCGCCGTGCTGGCGGGGTCCATCGGCTTCTACGTCTTCATCTACACCATGTGGCTGAAGCGCCGGACGCCGCAGAACATCGTCATCGGCGGCGCCGCCGGCGCCTTCCCGCCGATGATCGGCTGGGCCGCCGTCACCGGGCAGGTCTCGCTCGAGGCGGTGGTGATGTTCGCCATCGTCTTCTTCTGGACGCCGCCGCATTTCTGGGCGCTCTCCCTCTTCGCGCATGGCGACTACCAGCGCGCCGGGGTGCCGATGCTGCCCGTGGTGGCCGGCCCCAAGGAGACCCGCCGGCAGATCTGGCTCTATTCCCTGCTGCTGGCGCCGCTGGCCCTGCTGCCGACCGTCATCGGCATGGCGGGCTTGGCCTATGGCGCGGCGGCGCTGGTGCTGGGCGGCTTCTTCCTGGAATCCATGTGGCGCGTGAAGCGCGACGCCCAGGACGCCGAGGGCCGCAGCCTGACCAACGACGCCCCCGCGCGGGCGGCGTTCCGGTTCTCCATCATCTATCTGTTCGTGCTGTTCGCGGCGCTCGCCGCGGACCGCCTGGTGTTCGGCGCATGAGCCCCGTCAAGGGCGCGCCGGGCGGCATGACGCCGGAGGAGAAGGCCGCCTTCCTCCGCCGGCGGCGCGGCCGCAACTACGCCGTCTTCTTCGCCCTGCTCGGGCTGGTCGGGCTGTTCTTCTTCATCGCCATGGCCCGGCTGACCCGGGGCTGAGCCCAGCGACAGGAAGCGCCACCGTGCCCGTCAACGACCCGGATCTTGCCCGCCGCAACCGCCGCGTCGCCTTCGTGGCGGGTGGCATCGTGGCGGGCATGCTCGGCCTCTCCTTCGCGGCCGTGCCGCTCTACACGCTGTTTTGCGCCGTCACCGGCTATGGCGGCACGCCCCAGATCAACGGGCCGGCGGCGCCGGGGGCCGAGGCGGGGGCGCGGACCATCACGGTGCGCTTCAACGCCAACACCAATCCCGGCCTGCCCTGGCGCTTCCAGCCGGGGCAGAACAGCATGCAGATGCAGCTCGGCGCCGATGCGATGGCCTTCTACACGGCCCGCAGCAATGCCGGCACGCCCACCACCGGCATCTCCACCTACAATGTGACGCCGGAGATCGCCGGGCCGTATTTCCACAAGGTGCACTGCTTCTGCTTCGACGAGCAGACGCTGCAGCCGGGGCAGGAGGTGGAGATGCCCATCTCCTTCTGGGTGGATCCCAAGATCGCGCAGGATCCGGCGACGCGGGATATCCGCACCATCACCCTGAGCTACACCTTCTTCCGCACCCTGGCCGATGCCGAGCGCGCCGGCGCCCTGGCCAAGGCCGGCCCCCATGTGGGCAAGAGCAGCGATGCCTCGCCCATTCGCGATCCTGATGGCCGCCCCACGGCAATGCCGTGAGAGGCTTGATCCAAACCCCGTTTTGGGGATTGATGCTCCGCGTATGACGGGGTGACCCGGGGCCGGCCCCTGCCTGCCCCAACCCCAGTGTTCGAGTCCCCTGAGTCGAGACCAGGAAGCCCCATGGCCAGCAGCAACCTGACGGTGGAAGCGGACGTCCCGCCCCCCAACAAGCACCCCTACCACCTGGTCGATCCCAGCCCCTGGCCGTTGACCTCTTCCTTCGCCGCCGGCGCCATGCTGCTGGGGATCATCCTCTGGGCGCATTACGGCACCCGCTGGGTGTTCTTCGTCGGCCTCATCGGCGTGCTGGCCTCGATGTACCTCTGGTTCCGCGACGTGGTGCGCGAGGCCCGGACGCCGGGCATCCACACCCCCGTGGTGCGGCTCGGCATGCGCTACGGCATGATGCTGTTCATCGCCTCCGAGGTGATGTTCTTCGTGGCGTTCTTCTGGGCGTATTTCCACTTCGCCCTGTACCCGGAGCACGTTGCGGGCGCGGAGAAGGCGATCTGGCCGCCGGCCGGCATCCACACCTTCGACCCCTTCCACCTGCCGCTGCTCAACACGCTGATCCTGCTGCTCTCCGGCTGCACCGTCACCTGGGCGCACCACGCCCTGCTGGAGAACGACCGCAAGGGCATGCTGCAGGGGCTGGGGCTGACCGTGCTGCTGGGCATCACCTTCACCTTCTTCCAGGCGGTGGAGTATGCTGAGGCCCCGTTCGCCTTCTCCGGCGGCGGCATCTATCCCTCGGTCTTCTTCCTGGCCACGGGCTTCCACGGCTTCCACGTCATCGTCGGCACCATCTTCCTGGCGGTGTGCTGGTTCCGCGCCTGGAAGGGCCACTTCACGCCGCAGCGCCATTTCGGCTTCGAGGCGGCGGCCTGGTACTGGCACTTCGTGGACGTGGTGTGGCTGTTCCTCTTCGTCTGCATCTATGTCCTCGGCGCCGGCGAGATTGCCCAGCACTGAGTGATACGCGGCCCCGCCCCCTTCCGGGCGGGGTCATGTCCCGAGGCAGCCCGTAGGGCTGCCTCGCTTCTTCTCGTACCAACAGCCGCCACGGCCTGATTCGGGTGCCGCCTTGCCGACCGGCCCGTGCCGCGGCCGCGAAAGTCGCCTCCCGATGCCCTGGCGCCGCCTCTTTCTGCCGATCCTCGTCGCCCTGCCCGTGCTGGCCATCCTGATCGGCCTCGGAACCTGGCAGTTGCAGCGGCTGCACTGGAAGACCGCCCTGCTGGCGGAGCTGTCGGCCGCCCAGTCCGGCCCCGCGCGCCCGCTCGGCGCGGAGCCGCAGCCCTGGAGCAAGGTCTTCACCAACGGCACCTTCCTGCACAGCCAGGAATCGCTGCTGGGGTTGGAGGTGCGCGGCACCGTGCTCGGCGCCAACCTGCTGACGCCGCTCTCCCGCCCCGATGGTCCGCCGGTGCTGGTCAACCGCGGCTGGGTGCCGCTGGACCGGCCGCAAAGCATCGCGCGGCCGGAGGGTGTGGTGCGCGTCGAGGGCTATGTGCGGCCCGACGAGCCGCGCGGCCTGTTCAGCGCCGAGGACGACCCGGCGGCCCGCCGCTTCTACACGCTCGACATCAACCGCATCGGCCCGGCGCTGGATGTGCGCGGCCTCGCGCCCTTCGCCCTGGTGGCGCTGGCGCCGCCCGGCCTCTCCCCGCAAGCCCTGCCGCAGCCGGCGCGCAGCCTGCCGCAGCCGCCCAACAACCACCTGGGCTATGTCATCACCTGGTACGGGCTGGCGCTGGCGCTGATGGGCGTCTTTGTCGTCTGGGCCCGTGCCCGCCTGAAGGAATCCGCCGCGTGAGCACCGCCGCCCCGAGCACCGCCTATGAGCGCCTGAAGACGCGCTTCGCCCGCATCGCCACGCTGGGCGAGGCGCAGGCCATGCTGCACTGGGACGCCGCCGCCATGATGCCCCCCGGCGGCGCCGAATCGCGCGGCGAGCAGCTCGCCACCCTGGCCGGCCTCTCGCACGAACTGCTGGTGGCCCCCGTGGTGGCCGAGGAGCTGGCCGCCGCCACGGCGGAAGGGGAGTGGGACGCCGCCAACCTCGAGCTGATGCGCCACGCCCATACCCGCGCCACCGCCCTGCCGGGCGCGCTGGTGGAGGCCACCGCCCGCGCCAACGCCGCCTGCGAGACGGTGTGGCGCGAGGCCCGCGCCGCCTCGGACTTCGCCCGCGTGCAGCCCTACCTGGCCGAGGTGGTGCGGCTGCAGCGGGAGAATGCCGCGGCCCTTTCCGCCGCCACCGGCCTCGCCCCCTATGACGCGCTGATGGAGGGCTACCAGCGCGGCATCGGCGCCGCCGACGTGGAACCCATCTTCGCCGCCTACGAGACCTTCCTGGCCGAGGCGCTGCCGCGCGCCGAGGAGATCCAGGCCCGCCGCCCGGCGCCCATCGCCCTGCGCGGGCCGTTCCCGGTGCCGGCGCAGAAGGCGCTGTGCCACGAGATGGCCGGCCGCGTCGGGCTGGATTTCGCCCATGCGCGGCTGGATGAGAGCCTGCACCCCTTCTGCGGCGGCATCCCCACCGACGTGCGCATCACCACGCGCTACACGGAGGAGAGCCTGGCCCAGGCGCTGCTCGGCGTGCTGCACGAGACGGGGCACGCCCTCTACGAGCGCGGCCTGCCGGCGCACCATGCCCGCCAGCCGGTGGGCGAGGCCGCCGGCATGGCGGCGCATGAATCGCAGAGCCTGATCATCGAGATGCAGGCGGCGCGCTCGGATGCCTTCCTGGGCTTCCTCGGCGGCCGTCTGGCGGAGGGCTTCGGCGGCGAGGCGGCGGCCTATGCGCCGGAGAACCTGGCGCGGCTCTGGCGCCGGGTGGAGCGCGGCTTCATCCGCGTCGATGCCGACGAACTGACCTACCCGGCGCATGTCATCCTGCGCTTCCGGCTGGAGCAGGCGCTGATCGGCGGCGGGCTTGCCGTGGCCGACCTCCCCGGCGCCTGGAACGAGGGCTTTTCCCGGTTGCTCGGCATGGTGCCGCCGGACGATGCGCGTGGCTGCCTGCAGGACATCCACTGGCATGACGGCGCCTTCGGCTACTTCCCCTCCTACACGCTGGGCGCCATGGCGGCGGCGCAGCTGATGCGGGCCGCGCGCGCGGCCGTGCCCGGCCTGGACGAGGCCCTGGCCAAGGGCGATTTCGCCCCGCTCACCGGCTGGCTGCGCGAGAAGGTGCATGGCCAGGGCTCGCGCCTCGGCTTCCAGGACCTGCTGCGCGCGGCGACCGGCAAGCCGCTCGACCCCTCCGACTTCATGGCCCACCTCAACGACCGCTACCTCACCGACTGACAGAAGAAGATGAGGGAGGTCCGGAGGGAGAATTCCTTCTCCCTCCGGCCTTTATGTGGTTTGGCCCCGCGCGCATAAAGGCTGCCAGAGAGAGTCGGCCCCCGGAATGAAGGGGGCCGCGGAAGGGCCGCCATGCAGAACAGTGACGACATCTGGCGCCGGGTGGAGAGCAAGCTCCCCCGCTACACCGCGCTTTCGGACCAGGTCTGGTCCACGCCCGAGCTGAACTACGCCGAGCACCGCTCCGCCGCCGCCCATGCCGAGGTGCTGGCGGAGGAGGGCTTCCGCGTCACCACCGGAATCGCCGGCATCCCCACCGCCGTGATGGGCGAGGCGGGCGAGGGCGGCCCGGTCATCGCCATCCTCGGCGAGTACGACGCGCTGCCGGGGCTCAGCCAGGAGGCGGGCGTCGCCGAGCACCGCCCCATCGAGGCCAATGGCAGCGGCCATGGCTGCGGCCACAATTTGCTCGGCTCCGCCTCGCTGCTGGCCGCGGCGGCGGTGAAGGACTGGCTGGCCGAGCGCGGCCTCAAGGGCCGCGTCCGCTACTATGGCTGCCCGGCCGAGGAAGGCGGGTCCGCCAAGGGCTTCATGGTCCGCGACGGCGCCTTCGACGATGTGGACGTGGCCATCTGCTGGCATCCGGCGCCCTTCTCCGGCGTCAACAAGCCGCGCTCGCTGGCCTGCATGGAGGTCGACTTTTCGTTTGTTGGCCGCTCCAGCCATGCGGCGGCCGCGCCGCATCTGGGGCGCAGCGCGCTCGATGCCGTCGAGCTGATGAATGTCGGCGTCAACTACATGCGCGAGCACATGCCGAGCCATGCGCGCATCCACTACGCGCTGCAGGATGCCGGCGGCATCGCCCCCAATGTGGTGCAGGGCAAGGCGCGGGTGCGCTACTTGGTGCGTTCGCTGACCATGGCCGAGGTGCTCTCCCTGCTGGAGCGGGTGAAGAAGATCGCCCAGGGCGCCAGCCTGATGACCGAGACCAGCGTCACCCACCGCGTGCTCAGCGCCGATGCCGAGCTGGTGGCCAACCCGCCGCTGGAGCAGGCCATGGAGGAGAATTTCCTCCGCCTCGGCCCGCCGCGCTTCGACGAGGACGACAAGGCCTTCGCCCGCCAGATCCAGGCGACGCTGACGCCGGACGAGATCACCGCCGCCTATCGCCGCGCCGGTCTCGACCCCATCCCCGGCGAAGCGCTGGCCGAGCGGCTGGTGCCGCTCTCGGCGCCCGAGCCGGCCGGCGTGGGCTCCACCGATGTCGGCACCGTCTCCTGGAAGGTGCCCACGGTGCAGGCGCGCGGCGCCACCTATGCCATCGGCACGCCGGGGCATAGCTGGCAGCTCGTGGCGCAGGGCAAGGCGCCGGCCGCGCACAAGGGGCTGGAGCATGTGGCCAAGGTGATGGCCGGCACCGCCCTGGACGTGCTGACCAACCCCGAGCTGCTGGCCCGCGCCCGCGCCGACCACGCCGCCCGCACCGCCGAGATGCCGGACGTCTTCCCGATCCCGAAGGACGTGCCGCCGCCGCTCGACATGGCCGCCGGCCACTGACCGGCCGCCCCTTCCGGCGCCGCCCAACCCGGCGGGCGGCTCCGGAGCCCTGTTCCCGCGCGCCCTTCCATCCCGAAACCGGAACACCGGACCCATGACCACCTTCCGCACCGCCACCCTGCTGGCCGTTCCCCTGGCCGCGCTGGCTGCCGGCACCGCGCCGGCGCCGCTGCGCGCGCAGGAGCTGCGCGTCGGCCTCTCCGCGCCGGTCACCTCGATCGACCCGCACTTCGCCAATGCGGCGCCCAATTCCTCCTTCGCGCGGCACATCTTCGACCCGCTGGTGGTGCGCGCGCCGGATGGCCGCCCGGTGCCCAACCTGGCGCTCTCCTGGACCGCGCTGGAGGACAACCTCTGGGAGATCAGGCTGCGCCCCGGCGTGAAGTGGCATGACGGGCGCGACTTCACGGCCGACGACGTGGTGTTCACCTTCGGCCGCGCGCCGAACGTGCCGAACAGCCCGGCCAGCTTCGGCGGCAGCCTGCGCACGGTGAAGGCGGTGGAGGCGGTGGACCCGCTGACGCTGCGCATCACCACCTCGGCGCCGACGCCCAACCTGCCGATCGACCTCGCCGCCATCGCCATCGTCTCCCGCCATGCGGGGGAGGGGGCCAGCACGGCCGACTACAACAGCGGCAAGGCCGCCATCGGCACCGGCCCCTACCGGCTGGTCAGCTACGCTTCCGGCTCCAGCATCGAGGTCTCGCGCTTCGATGGCTGGTGGGGACCGCGGCAGGACTGGGAGAAGGTCACCTTCCGCATCATCCCCAACCCCGGCGCGCGCACCGCGGCGCTGCTCTCGGGCGATGTGGAGCTGATCGCGGCGCCCTCCTCCTCCGACCTGCCGCGGCTGCGGCAGGAGGCGAACATCCGCATCTTCGAGCGGCAGGGCTCGCGCGCGCTGTTCCTCTCGCCGGATTTCAGCCGCACCGGCGAGTCGCCCTACATCACCGACAATGACGGCAAGCCGCTGCCCACGAACCCGCTGCGCGAGCTGAAGGTGCGGCAGGCGCTCTCCCTCGCCATCAACCGGCAGGGGCTGGCGGAGCGGGTGCAGCAGGGCATGGCGGAGGCCACCGGCCAGTGGATGCCGCCCGGCGCCTTCGGCCACAACCCGGCCGTGCCGGTGCCGGCCTTCGACGTGGCGCGCGCCCGCACGCTGCTGGCCGAGGCGGGCTACCCGCAGGGCTTCCGCATCACGCTGCACGCCAGCAACGACCGCTACCCGGCCGACGCGCAGACCGCCCAGGCCGTGGCGCAGATGTGGAGCCGCATCGGCGTCGCCACCACGGTCGAGACGCTGCCCTTCGCCACCTACCTGACGCGCATGGCGAAGCAGGAATACTCGATCGTGCAGAACAGCTGGGGCAGCTCCACGGGCGAGGCCGGCAGCGTGCTGCTGAACATCGTGCACAGCTACGACCAGCCGCGCCGCCTCGGCGCCAGCAACGACACGCGCTACGCCAACGCGGCGCTGGACGCGCAGATCGCGGAGGCGCTCTCCACCATGGACCCGGCCCTGCGCGAGCAGCGCGTGGCCGCCGCCGTGAAGGCCTCGGTGGACGACTTGGCGCTGATCCCGATGATCCTGTTCAAGAATGCCTGGGCCGCGCGCCGCCCGCTCACCTACGAGCCGCGCATGGACGAGCAGACCCTGGCGATGGGCATCCGCCGCGAGAACTGACAGGAAAAAGAAGGGGTCCAGGGGAATTCCTTCCCCTGGCCTTCCCTTGGCCTTTCTCTGGCCTAGGCCGGCACCGGCACCCGCTGCGCCAGCGGCTCCAGCAAAGTCTCCAGCGCCACCGGGTCCTCCCATTCCAGCTTCACCGTCAGCACCGTCACGCGGCTGCGGAAGGCGGGGGGGATGCGCACATAGTCCTTGCGCGTCGTCACCGGGATGGCGCGCAGCGCCTCGGCCTGCTCCAGCAGCTCGCGCAGGTCGCCGGCGTCGAAGGGATAGTGATCGGCATAGGAGACGCGGCCGGCGAGCACGGCGCCCGCCTCCTGCAGCGTGGCGAAGAACTTGCGCGGGTTGGCGATGCCGCAGAAGGCGAAGACCGGCTGGCCGGTCAGAAGCTCCGCCTCCGGCCCCGGCACCAGCCGGGCGCGCAGCACCGTCATCTCGGGCGGGAGCTGGGCCAGCGCCTCCGTCTCGTCCTCGCCGATTAGCACGGCGGCGCGGCAGCGCGCGGCGGCGGCGCGCACCGGCTCGCGCAGCGGTCCGGCGGGGATGATCCGGCCATTGCCGAAGCCGTAATTGCCGTCGATGACCAGCAGCGAGAGGTCCTTCTCCAGCCCCGGATTCTGCAGCCCGTCATCCATGATGATGGCCTGGGCGCCGGCCGCCACGGCGGCGCGGCCGCCGGCCTCGCGGTTGGCGGCCACCCAGGTGGGGCGGGTGGCGGCCAGCAGCAGCGCCTCGTCGCCCACCGCCTGGCTGTCGTGCAGGGCGGGGTCCACCATCAGGGGGCCCTTCACCCGGCCGCCATAGCCGCGCGTCAGGAACACGCTGCCGACGCCACGATTGGCCAGGCGCTGGCCGAGGTCGAGCGCCACGGTGGTCTTGCCGGCGCCGCCGGCGGTGGCGTTGCCGCAGCAGATGACGGGCACGGGCGCCTGCCAGCCCGTGCGGGCCACGCGGCGCGCGGTGGCGGCCGCGTAGATCGCGGCGATGGGGGACAGCAGCAGGGGCGCGATTCCCCCGCTGCCCCCGCTCCAGAAGCCGGGGGCACGCATTCGGCTCGAACCTGTCCTTCTCCCTAGGCCCCGCGCGCGGCCGGCGGACCGCCGGCGTCGATGGGCAAGATCTCCAGGATCGCCGCGGCCAACCTTCCCGGCAGGTGGGACGCATCGGCGGCAACCATCGCCGCGGCGCGGGTCAGGGACTGCGCGCGGCCCGGCGTGGATAGCACGTCTGTCACCGCCTCGGCCAGCGTGGCGCCATCCGCCACCCGGATGGCGCCGCCGGCGGCCTCCAGCGCGCCGGCCAGCGCCTCCACATGCTCGGTGTGCGGGCCGAACAGGATGGGGCAGCCGAGCCGCGCCGGCTCCAGCGGATTGTGCCCGCCCTTGGGCACCAGCGAGGCGCCGATGAAGGCCACCCCCGCCAGGCGGAAGAACAGCCCCAGCTCGCCCAGCGTGTCGGCCACATGCACCTGGCAGCCGGGGCCGGGCTGGCCGCCCGCGGCGCGCCGGCTGACGGCCGCCTCTCCCACGGTGCCGGCGGCCAGCGCCGCCACCTCGGCGCCGCGCTCGGGGTGGCGGGGCGCGATGATGGTGAGCAGCTCCGGCAGGTTGGCGCGGGCGAGGCCCGCCGCCTCCAGCACCACCGCCTCCTCGCCCGGCTGGGTGCTGGCGGCGAGGAAGACCGGCCGGCCGCCGAGGAGCGCGCAGAGCCGCCGCAACTCCACCGGATCGGCCGGCAGCGGCTCGGCGGCGGCCTTCAGATTGCCCCAGGACTGCACCGCGCCGGCACCGAGCGCGCGCAGCCGCGCCGCATCCTCCTCCGTCTGGGTGAAGATGAGGCGGAAGCGGGAGAGGATCTCGCGCGCGAGGCCGGGCGCCCAGCGCCACATCCGCGCCGAGCGGGGCGACATGCGGGCATTGACCAGCACCGCCGGGATGCCGCGCCGCGCCAGCGCCGCCGTCATGTTCGGCCACAGCTCGCTCTCGACGAAGATGGCCCCGTCCGGCCGCCAGCCATCGAGGAAGGCCTCCGCCCAGCGCGGCACGTCGAGCGGCACGAAGCGGTGCGTCACCCGCCCGGCCAGGTCGGGCGGCAGGCGCTGCGCCAGCAGGGTGGCGGCGGTGACGGTGCCGGTGGTGACGAGCAGCCGCAGCGCGGGCCGGCGTTCCATCAGCGCCGCCATCAGCGGCAGCAGCGAGAGGGATTCGCCGACGCTGGCCGCGTGCAGCCAGAGCAGCGGCCCCTCCGGCCGCTCCGCCCCGGCGCCGCGCCGCTCCGCCAGCCGCTCGGGGATCTCCTTGCCGCGGCCGGCGCGCAGCCGCAGCCAGAAGGGCAGCAACGGCGCCAGCCCGGCGCCGGCCCAGTGCGTGACGGCCCCGCCGAGGCTCATGCGGCTAGAGCGCCCGGCTTTCGATGCCCGGCGGCAGGCGGCCTGCGGCCCAGGCATCGGCCATGTCGCAGGCCGCGCTCAGCGCCGCCTCGATGGCGGGCACCGCCGCCTGCGTGCCGTCGCGCGGGACATGCACGGGCGGGCCGCAGACCAGCACGGCGCGGCCGAAGGGCAGGGGCAGCATCATCCGGTCCCAGCTCGGCAGCAGCCGGTGGCGGGTGGCGGCGGCGGCGGCGGGCAGCACCGGCACCCCGGCGATGGCGGCGAGGCTGGCCACCCCGTCCGCCGCCTTGCGGCGCGGGCCGCGCGGGCCGTCGGGCGTGATCGCCACCGGGCTGCCCTCGCGCAGCACCTTGAGCAGGGCGCGCATGCCGCTGGCGCCGCCGCGCGAGGTCGAGCCATGCACCATCACCAGCCGGAAGCGGGAGACCACCTCGCCGATGAAGCGGCCATCCCGGTGCTGGGAGACCAGCACATGCGGCTGCCAGTCCTTCGCCTCGGGGAAGATGCGGTGCACGGCGGTCCAGAGCATCGGCATCATCGGCAGGCGCTCGTGCCAGAAGCCGATGATGGCGGGGCGGCCCTGGCCGGCGAGCGGCGCCATGTGCTCGTGCCCCACCATCGTCCACCGCGTGGTGCGGTAGCAGAAGGCCAGGTAGGCGCTGAGCAGCCGCGCCAGGACGGCCTGGGTGGCGGGATGGCGGATCAGCTTGCGGAGCATGGGGTGCGCGACATGTCGGGGAGCGCCCCTAGCACGGCTGGCCGCGCAGCGGAAATTCCCCGCGCATGACGCGCCGCAGCATGGCGGGCGTTGCCATGCCGCGCCACGCCGCTAGGCTGGCCCGGATGCCCCGCCCTGCCACCCTGGCGCGCCGCGCCGCGCCCTTCCTGCTCTGCCTGCTGCTGGCCGGGCTGGGGGGCGGCCTGTTCTTTCTGCTGGGCACGCCGCTGCCCTGGCTGCTGGGGGCGCTGAGCTTCGTCGCCGCCGGGCAGCTCATGGGGCTGCGGTTGCAGGCCTCGCGCCGGGCGCGCAATGCCGGGCTGCTGGTGGTGGGCTGCGCGCTGGGCCTGTTCTTCACGCCCGAGGCCGCCCGGCACCTCGCCGAGCGCGCCTGGCTGGTGGTGGGCGCGGCGCTGCTGACGCTGGCCATCGGCGTCGCCCTCTCGCCGCTGCTGGCGCGGCTCGGGCGGATGGACCGCGCCAGCGCGCTGTTCGGCTCCATTCCCGGCGGCGTGGCCGAGATGAGCGTGCTGGGCGAGGCCTATGGCGCCCGCCCCACCACGGTGGCCATCGTGCAGCTGCTCCGCGTGGTGGGGGTGGTGGTGCTGGTGCCGAGCAGCTTCGCGCTGCTGGGCATTTCCGGGCACATCTCCTCCAGCTTCGTGGCGCGGCCGCTCTGGCTGCCGGGGCTGGCGCTGCTGCTGGCGCTGGGCGCGGCGATGACCTGGCTGCTGATCCGCCTGCGCGTGCGCAACGCCTGGCTGCTGGGCGGGCTGTTCGTCAGCCTCGGCCTTACCGCCGCGGGGCAGGCGCTGACCGGGGTGCCGGGCTGGGTCTCGGCCATCGCGCAGGTGGCGATGGGCGCGCAGCTCGGCGTGCAGTTCGAGCGCGCGGCCTTCCTGGGCGGCGGGCGGCTGCTGGGGGCGGCGGTGCTGCACGTGCTGCTGCTCACCGGCCTCTGCGCCCTGCTGGGCTGGCTGCTGGCGGCGCTGTTCGGGCTGGACCTGCCGACGCTGGTGCTGGCCACCGCGCCCGGCGGCGTGGCGGAGATGTCCATCACCGCCAAGACGCTGCTGCTGGACGTGCCGGTGGTGGTGGCCTTCCACCTCGTGCGCATCGCGCTGACGGCGATGCTGGTGCAGCCCTGCAGCGTGCTGCTGCGCCGCTGGGGGTTGCTCTAGAGCAGATCGCGAGCAGGCTGCTTCGCCTGATCGCGTGAAAATGCTCGCAAAAGTAATGATCTAGAGCCTTTTCCGTGAGCCAGTACGAACGGAAAAGGCTCTAGGGCTCAGCCGCCCGTCGGCAGCGGCGAGACGCCGAACAGCCAGCCATGTGCGTGCAGCAGTGCCGCCCAGGCCAGCAGCGCCAGGGCCGGCGCCAGCCAGCCGATCTCCCGCCAGGCCAGCCGGTTGCGCCCGGCGGCGATGGCACCGAAAGGCAGGATGGAGGTCTCCGCCGCCAGCCGCGCCCAGGCCTGGGGGTCGCGCCGGGCCAGCTTGGCGTCGATCGAGGGCATGCCGGCCAGGGCGGTGGCGCCCAGCGTGCCGAAGAAGACCAGGCTGGCGCTGTCGCCATTGCCCAGCATGTGCAGCAGCGCCCACAGCGCGAAGGACCACAGCATGGGGTGGCGGGTGACACGCTGGATGCCTCGCGCGCCCTGGGCCATCGCCGCCTCGCCGCCCACCGCCGTCGGGTTCGGCCGCAGCACGGAGGCGACGAAGAGCAGGAAGGCCGGCAGCATGCCGAGCACGATCAGCCAGCGCAGCCAGCCGGGCGCGAACCACAGCGGCACCGTCCCGGCCGCGCGCCAGCCCTGCACCAGCAATGCCAGCGCCAGCACCGAGGCCAGCGAGAAGGCGGCGCGGAAGCCGCCCTCGCCGAGCCGCGCCGCCACCGCCCCGCGCCAGGGCCCGCCGGCGAGGCCGAGATGCAGGGCGAGCCAGAGCAGTGCGGCCAGGAGCAGGGGCAGCATGGCGGGACTCCTTTCGTCGGTCCGGGGCTTGCCAGGCAGGGGGGAGGGCCGGATGGTGACAGTGACAACATCAGAGGATAGTCTGTTGGCGATGTCAACATCGGCGCCGGACCCCTATCACCACGGTGACCTGCGCGCGGCCCTGCTGCGCGCCGCCGAGGCGATGCTGGCCGCGCAGGGGCCGCAGGACCTCTCGCTGCGGGCCGTGGCGCGGGCGGCGGGGGTTTCGCACAACGCGCCCTATCGCCACTTCGCCAGCCGCGAGGCGCTGCTGGCCGCGCTGGCGGCGGAAGGCTTCCGGCGGCTGGCCGCGGCGCTGGAGGGGGCGGGGGCAGGCATGGCGGCGCTCGGCCGCGCCTATCTCGGCTTCGCCGAGGCGAACCCGGCGCTCTACCGGCTGATGTTCGGCCAGGGGCCCTCGCGCGCGGCGCATGCCGCGCTGGCCGCCGCCGCCGAGGCGGCCTTCGCACCCCTGGCGGCGCGCAGGCCGGACCGCGCCGCCGCGCTGCGCGCCTGGGCGCTGGTGCACGGCATCGCCCAGCTGCGCGCCGATTGCCACTGGCCGGAACCGGGCGCCGCCCTGGCCGAGGCGGTGCTGCGCGAGGAAGGCTGAGGCGGCGGCGCCCTCCTCAGGGCCGCCAGGCGCGGTGGTAGGGGTGGCCGGCGCGGATCGCCTGGGCGCGGTAGAGCTGCTCGGCCAGCAGGCCGCGCACCAGGAAGTGCGGCCAGGTCATCGGGCCGAGCGAGAGGCGCTGCTCGGCTCGCGCCTGCACCGCGGGGTCCAGCCCCTCGGCGCCGCCGATGAGGAAGGCCAGCGGTCGGCCGCTGCCCTCCCAGCGTTCCAGCAGCGCGGCCAGGCCCTCGCTGTCCGGCATGTGGCCGCCGAGGTCGAGGGCGATGGCGAGCGCGGCCTCGGGCAGGGCGGCGAGCAGGGCCGCCCCCTCCCGGCGCCGCACCTCGGCCGCCGAGCCGCGCGCCTCGGGGATCTCCCGCACCTGCAGGGGCGGCCGCAGCCGCGCATTGTGCTGGGCGAAGAGATCCGCCTCCGGCCCCGGCTTCAGCCGCCCGACGGCGATGAGCAGGGGCGCGCGGCTCAGCCGCGGGCCTCCCCGTCATCCGGCTCGTCCGGCTCGTCGGCCTCGTCGGCGTCGAGGATGTCGTCATCCCCGAGCCCGTCCACCAACTCGCCGGACTCCTCCTCCTCCTCCTCGTCCTGCATCCACTCCGCCTCGGTGAGGGAGGGGATGGGCGCCTCCTCCGGCCCGGCCAGGGGGGCGTCGCCGGCGGGCGGGCTGTCGGGGCCCCACATCTTCTCCAGCCGGTAGTTGGCACGCGCCTCCGGCTTGAAGAGGTGCACGATCAGGTCGCCCGCATCGAGCAGCACCCAGTCCGGCGAGGTCTCCGTGCGGATGCGGCGGATGCCGTGCTCGGCCAGCGCCTTCTCCAGATGCGTCGCCATCGCCTGGATCTGCCGGTCGGCGAGGCCGGTGGCGACGATCATGCGGTCGGCGAAGGCGGCGCGGCTGGCGACGTCCAGCACCACCACATCCTCCGCCTTGTCGTCCTCCAGGCTCTTCACCGCGCTCTGCACGATCAGCTCGATCTGCGGCGGGCTGAGCTTGGTGCGCTTCGGCGGCTTGCGCGTCTTCACGGTGGCGGCGGGCTTCGCCTTGGGCTCGGCCTTCTTCGCCGGTGTCACGGCCTTGCTGGTGGTGGCGCGGGCGGTGTTGGCCTTGGGCGCGGCGGCGCGGGGTGCCCTGGCGGCGGGCGCGGCGCCGCGCGTGGCACCCTTGGCCGCGCTGGTGCGGGGAGCGGGCCTGGCCGCGGCGTCGCGGGGCGCCCTGGCGGGGGGAGTGGCGCTGCGCGCGGTGCTCTTGGCCGCGCCGGTGCGTGAGGTGGGCTTGGCCGTGCGGCTGGTGGCAGCCTTGGGCGCGGTGTCGCGGGAGGGCAGGCCGGCGGCATCGGGGTCATCCACAAGAACCTGACGCCGGAAGACCAGGCCGCGCAGGTGCGGCAGGTGAAGAAGTTCGAGAGCGGCATGG
>NZ_JBHSCH010000029.1:0-48134 GCF_042651065.1 Teichococcus aestuarii | reverse complement strand
GGCGAGCATGGAGCACCACCCGCTTTCCGGGAAATAGACATTCTCGATGGCCACTTCCGGCTTGTGCAGCACCTGGCGGAGCTGCATCTCCACCCGTTCCAGCTTCGGCCAGAGACGGGCGAGGCTGTCCGGCGGCAGGGCGGCGAGCAGGCGGTTGCGGGGCGTGGTAGGGATTTGGGCAGAGCGGGCCATGATGGGCTCCTGCGACATGGCGTCGGCAAGAGCGCAGACGTCTCTCGGCCACCCGCGCCGGAAAACCATCAGCGAGCGATGGGCCCTACATAAAGGGCGAAGCTCGGCCTGTCTGTACGGTATCGCGCAGGCCCTTCAGGCCAGCACCGGCGGGAGGCACCGACCATGGCTGATGCCACTCAGCATCCAGACCACACGCTGTTCTAATGTTCTGGTACTGAAGCCAGCTGCTACAAGCAGGCGAAGAGGAACTAACGCTTCTAAAGCGGTCAACGAGTCGCCAGAGCCGCCCTGGCCAAGTGCAGTCGGCAGCGGAACCATTCCGAAATTTCGAGTCGCGAAGCGTTCGAAGCAGCGGATCATTTTGAGCTTTTTCTCCGCCGTGCCGCCCGCCATTGACGATGAGAGAGAGCATGCACCATTGCTTCAACGCTGCACTTGCGGCAGCGCCTATACAAAAGCCGCTTTGGCTCGACCGCGCGGCGCTGCGTCGTCATCAGCAGCTGAACCGGCTGCAGTCGGTATTGCTGCTTGTCGGCCTTGGATTACTCGCAGCGATGACAGGCAGCCTCCTGGCTGGTCTTGACGGCATGCTGCTCGCCGCAGGCGCGTCGCTGCTGTTGCTCCTGTTAGAGCCAATCGCTGGCGACACGGCATTCCGCCACGTGTTCGGCGCCGTCCCGCTTCACCCAGCGCAGGCACCGGAACTTTATGCGCTGACCCAGGAGGTGGCACGCCGCGCCGGCCTTCCGCGTGTGCCCATGCTTCACCTGATACCCTCCAGCCAAATTCAGGCCATGGCGGGCGGTGGGCGGAAGAGCCCGGTAATCGCCTTGACCATTGGCCTGCTCACCACCTTGCCACCCCGCGAAGTGGCAGGAGTGCTCGCGCATGAGATAGCTCATCTCCGGCATGGAGATCTTCGTGTTCTGCGGCTTGCCGCCGCTGCGGCGACGCTGACGCGTGGCATGGGTTTGATAGGCACCATGCTGCTGATGCTTTGGTTGCCGGCCCTGGTGGCTGCCGGTGCGGCACCGTCACCGCTGGCCATCCTTCTGCTCGTTGCCGCACCGACGGTGGGCGACCTGCTCACGCTTTCCCTTTCGCGGAGGCGGGAGTTCCTTGCCGATGCCGGCGCTGTCGAGCTTACCGGCGATCCAGCCGGGCTGGCGGCAGCCCTGGTGCGGCTCGAGCGTCTTCAGGGCGATGACTGGGAACGGCTGGCAACACGCAGCGGCGCTTGGTGGCTGCGTTGGCTCCGAACCCATCCGACTGTCCGGGAGCGCGTCGCACGGCTCGCCTGCATCGTCACGACGGCACCGCCTGTGAAGTCCTCAGTGTTGGACGCTGTCATGCGCGATATGGTGATGCCGCGCGGCCATGCCGGTCAGCGCTTTGCGCGGCGCTGGATGCTCTAAGCAGCGCCAGGTCAAGCGAAGACGGATTCGCGAAGTTCCAGGCAGGTCCTACCTCGCCAGCTTACCCACAAGGCCAGATCGCTGCCTCAGGTGCCTGTCAGGCCCCCCAGCACAGCGCAGCAACAGGTTCTTCGAGGTACCCAGGTGTGCGGCGAACAAGCTTTCAGACGCTCAGCGATAATCTGACCAAGTTTCATCCTGCTCGTCCTCTTTGCTTGCTCTCTCAGTGGACTTTGTTGGCACAAAGCCAACTTGATAGCCAAAAGGCTTGCCGATCTTTGCCAGCGTTTCTGCCGTCGGATTTGCTGTTCCTGCCTCCAACTCAATGACCAACCGCCGCGTCAGCTTGAAGGCCTGCGCAAAGCGCGCCTTGGTCCTGACCCCTGATCTGGCCCGGGCCCTATGCAACTCGTCGGGCTTGTTGACCGTAGCCCCGGAACTGGTCCGCCCGCAGGGAGAGCGTTCCGGCTTCATCAGCAGCCCTTCCGGGCTGCTTTGGCAGCGAATTCCTGGGGCGTCAGGTGCCCCAGGGCACTGTGAGGACGGCACGCATTGTCGTCCCGTCTCCAGGCTTCGATCTTGCTCCTGGCATCCTCCAGCGACAAGAACCAATACGTGTCCAGGCATTCGTCGCGCAGGCGGCCGTTGAAACTCTCCACCAACCCGTTGTCGGTTGGCTTGCCCGGTCGGGAGAAGTCCAGCGTCACGCCGCGCTCATAGGCCCAGCGGTCCAGCGCCTTCGACACGAACTCGGGACCGTTGTCGACCCTGATCCGTTCCGGCGCACCACGATGTGCCGCGATCCGCTCGACCGCCTGCACGACGTGCTTACCCCGGATGCCACCGTCCACGACGATCGCCAGCGCCTCCCGGGTATCGTTGTCGACCAGCGTCAGGGCGCGGATCGGCGCCCGTCGAACAGGGCATCGGAGACGAAGTCCATCGACCATTGCTGGTTCGGCCTGGTCGCGACCTCCCGCTCCAGGCGTCGTACCGCGGTGACGTGCCGCCGTGGACGTTTGCAGCGCAGGCTCAGACCTTCCAGACGGTACAGCCGGTAGACGCGTTTCCTGTCCACGGCCCAGCCTTCGCGCCGGAGCAGGATATGGATGCGCGGGCAACCGTAGCGGACACGCACCGCGGCAATCTCGCGGATCCGCAGTCTCAGGGGCGCCTGGTCGTCGCGACTGGAGCGATAACGCTGCGAAGAGCGGTGGAAGCGCAGCGCCGCACATCCCCGGCGTTCACTCACGCCGGACCTGTCCTGCACGTGCCGGACAAGGTCGCGCCGACGATCAGGCGTCAGGGCTTTTTTGCCAGCACGTCCTGCAACATGGCCTTGTCCAGGCTGAGATCGGCCACCAGGCGTTTCAGCTTGGTATTCTCCTCCTGGAGCTGCCGCAGCTGCCGGAGCTCCGAAGGGCCCAGGCCACCGTACTTCTGCTTTCAGCGGAAGAACGTGGCCTCCGACACGCCCATCTTGCGGCACACCTCTGCCACCGCCGTGCCCGACTGCGCCTGCTTCAAGGCGAAGGCAATCTGCTCTTCCGTGTCGTGGCTCTTCCGCATCACCAAGCCTCCGTTCAGGTCAACAATCCTGCCGGAAAGCTCTCAGAATGGCCGGGCCAGTTTACAGGTTTAAGGTCACTGAACCACGACCCGCGCGACAACCGCCTGCGCAACCTTCATGCCCTTTGCCGGCGCTGCCGCCTGCTGCACGACCGCACCTACCACCGCGCGCAGCCGTGGAAGACCATGCGTCGGCGCTGGGCCATGGGTGACCTCTTCCTTGGCCTCTACGCGTGACCGAACCCTGAGTTAGGTCGGCCTGTAGCCTCCCACCTTTTCCTCGGCAAGAATGCCACCATTGATATAGAAAACGACAATCCTCTGATTATCAGATGCGCATTCAAAACCGAGCAATTGATCTGAGCCTGATAACGCTACATGCCAGTTCCAGGCTTCTTTTCGTCCTTTGGCGGCCGGTACCCAGGGGCGATGATGCTCTGTGCGCCGCGTCAATGCGTTTGGGCTTTACATACAGGAGCATTTCTCATGGCCAACGTCCTCGCCGAGCAGCTCATCGAGCGCTTCTTCCGCTACCTCGCGATTGAGAGCCAGAGCGATGCGAAGGCCACTATCGTACCCAGCACCCCCGGACAGCGCCGGCTGGCGGAGCTGCTGAAGACCGAATTAGAGGCGCTCGGCCTGCCGGACATCCACCTCGACGCGCATGGCATCCTGACTGCCCGGCTGCCGGGAAACCGGGCGGGAGCGCCCTGCATCGGCTTCGTGGCGCATCTGGACACAGTGGATGTCGGCCTCTCCCCCGAGGTCAAGCCGCAGCGCATGATGTTCGAGGGCGGCGATCTGCCGCTGAACCGGGAGCAGGACATCTGGCTGCGTGTCGCCGAACACCCGGAGATCCTGGCCTATCGCGGGCAGGAGATCCTGCTCGGCGACGGCACCAGCGTCCTGGGCGCGGACAACAAGGCGGCCATCGCCGTGGTGATGACGCTGCTGGACCGGCTGAGGGAGAGCGATGCGCCGCGCGGCGACATCATCGTGGCCTTCGTGCCAGATGAGGAAATCGGCCTGCGCGGCGCCAAGCTGCTGGACCTCGCGCGCTTCCCCGCCGCTTTCGCCTACACCATCGACTGCTGCGAGCGGGGCGAGGTGGTCTATGAGACCTTCAATGCCGCCAGCGTCACTGTAGACATCACCGGCGTCACCGCCCATCCCATGGCGGCCAAGGGTGTCCTGGTGAACCCCATCCTCATTGCCACCGAGCTGGTGGGCATGTTCGACCCTCTGCAGACGCCCGAGCATACGGAAGGGCGCGAGGGCTACTGGTGGTGCAACGGCATCACCGGCAACCAGAGCACGGCGCAGCTGCAGATCTCGATCCGCGACCATGACGGTGAGCGCTTCGCCGCCCGCAAGCGCTTCGCCGCCGAGGCGGTGGAGGCGCTGCGGGCACGCCACCCCCGCGCCCGCATCGAATGCCGCATCGAGGACAGCTACAGCAACATCGATGCGGCTCTGGGCAACGACCGGCACTGCGTGGAGCTGATCTTCCGCGGGCTGCGGGAGATGGGCATCGCGCCCAAGGTGATCGCGATGCGCGGCGGCACGGATGGCTCCGCTTTGTCCGCCCGTGGCGTGCCAACGCCAAACTATTTCACGGGCGCGCACAATTTCCACTCGCGCTTCGAGTTCCTGCCCGTCGGCTCCTTTGTCGAGGCCTACCGCCTGACCGAGCGTCTTTGCGCCCTGGCGGCTGAGGAACGGGAAAGCGCGGCTTGAGCGTTGGATCGACGCCGCTGGTAGTGGAAAGCTTCGCGGCCTCTCTGCCAGAAGCAGCCATCCGTTTCGTTGCTCAGCGTCTTCGCTTGGCTCCTTTGCGAAGTGGCTTGATCACGCTCCTCGGGTCATCATTGAGCAGTTGCGGTGATTGACAGTTGGCGCACATTCCCGACCAAGGCTGGCCTGTTGAGCTTCTATGCGGCTGCCAAAGGCGCAGTCGCACTGGCCTTCGCGAGGGGGATCGAAATGTCACAGATCAGGCCTGTTCTCTCCCAGTGCCATGCCAACGTCCCGCCGAGCTGGCTGCGAATTGTCGCCTCGATCACCCGTGAACCAAAGCCCCGTCGCGTCGGTTGCGCAACGGGCGGTCCGCCGCTTTCCGCCCATTGCAGACACAGCAATCCGGCGCAGGTATCCAGGCGCCAGGCGAGCTGGACCTTGCCGCCGGGCGCCGAGAGTGCTCCATGCTTGACCGCATTCGTTGCTAACTCGTGCAACACCATGGCCATGGGCTGCACCGCCGTGGACGAAAGCCGGCAGGGTGGGCCGCTCAGGATGATAGCCTCCTCCTGCTCGTACTGCCGGGAATGGGCCGCCAGTTCCCGCTCCGCTACGGTACGGAGATCAGCCGCCAGCCAGCCTTCCTGTGCAAGCAAGGAGTGCGCCCGTGCAAGCGCCGCCACGCGCGCCTCAACAGCCGCGGCAAAGGATCTGGGGTCATTTGCCGGCGTCAGGCGCAGCATGGATTGAACAACCGCCAAGGCATTCTTGGCGCGGTGATCCACCTCACGGGCCAGTAGGTTCTGCTTTTCCTCCGCCGCGCGCCGCTCGGTGATGTCGCGCAGCACGCCGGTAAAGAACCGGGCGCCGGCCGCGTCCTGCCACTCGCCAATGGATGCTTCGAGGGGAATAAGGGAGCCATCCTGGCGCAGCCCCTCGAGCTTGGTGACGGCGCCCAGGACGCGCCGCTCACCCGTGCGCAGGTAGTGCGCGAGGTAGCTGTCATGCCGCTCCGCATCGGGTGCGGGCATCAGCATGGAGATGTTCTGCCCAACCACCTCCACTGCCGCATGACCGAATATGTGCTCAGCTCCCTGGTTGAAGGACTGGACGATGCCTCGCACGTCCATCACCACAATGGCGTCGGGTGCCGTGTCCACCAAAGCGCGCATCCGTGCCTCGCTTGCGGCGAGCGCCGCCTCGACCCCTTTGCGGTCATGGATGTTGGCGATGACGCCGAACCATTCCTTGATCCGGCCCCCGTCATCGAGGATCGGCACACCCCGCGCCTGGTGCCAAAGCCACTGCCCATCCCGTGCCCGGACGCGGTACTCGACGCTCACGGGCCTTCTCTCGGCCATTGCCTGCCGCCACTCCGCTACCGTCGGCTCGACGTCGTCGGGGTGCAGTGCTCGCAGCCATCCTCTCCCGCGCAACTCCTCCCCGCCTTGCCCGGTCAGAAGTTCCCATCCCCGGCTTTCGAGAATGTAGCCATCCGGCTCTGCACGCCAGAGTGCTGCGGCGCCAGCTTCGACCAACGCCCGATGACGCCGTTCGCTGGCTGCCATGGTCGCACCTGCAGAACTGATCGCCGCGCGCAGGGATTCGAACTCGGTGACACCCAGGCGATGCGAGGCAGGCGAGAAGGACACGAGGGTGTTTCCCCCGCCTCCTGCCGCCACGGTCTCAGCCTGCTTCTGCAAAGTAGCAATGGGATTGAGAACGCGACCACCCAGCCACAGGGCAAAAGCCAACGCAAGCACCAGCGCGGCTGCCCCGCCCAGCACCAAGGTCATGATGGGTGGGCGCCAACTCGCATCGTAGGCAGCAATGGGTTCAAGCACCATCAAGGTCCATCCGGGGGTGCCTGAGATGCCCTGAAAGGCGAGCTTGACCTCCTCTCCAGCCAAAGTTCTGCCGGAGGCTAGGCCGTCCGTCTGCCCGTTGGTGGCCTCCGCGTACCAGTTCGGAACCTGCCGGCCAATGAAATTCCCGGCCTCCCGCGAGCGCGCGATGATGATGTTCTGGCCGTCGGCAATGGTCGCGACGGCGCCACCTGAAAGATTCGGTGCGGCGAGGAGGCCGGAGAGCCGTTCCGGATCGATGCGCGTGCCGATCACCGCAACGCCGCGGCCCTCCCGCAGCACGGGAACGTTGACGATAATGACTGGTCGTTGGGAGATGGCACCGGTCAGGAGGTTGCTGACACTCGGCCTCGCCCTCTCCAGCGCTGTTCGCGTTATCGCAGAGGCGGCAGTCGTCGGAAGCCTCGCGCCGAACGCACGGTCAGTGTCGATCCGGATGCGAAGATCGGGCCCGACCAGCCCGACGGAGGAGCCCACGGCCTCTGCGGCGCGGCGCGCATGCGTGTAGAAGGCCTTTAGATCCCCATCGGCTCCCCCATCGAGCGAGGGGGACGTGGCAAGGGCGGACAGCGTGGAAACATGATTGGCAATCTCGCGGCTAATGACGAGGGCTACACCGCGGGCGGTGTCACGTAGCCGGTCCTCGAAGGCGCGCTGGAAGCTGCCCATGGCCAGCCATGCACCAACCGCGCCGACACTCAGTGCTGGCAGGAGAGCAACAAAGACAATGGCTGCAAGGTGGATCCGTAGGGGACGTGGACCGAACAGAAATCTTGAGGCCTTTTGTCTTTCTCGAGAGGTTGCCAAGAGGGTGATCCCGTTAAGATCCACAGTGCACGTTATGAGAGTGTCTTATGGATTTCTACACAACCAGGGACTTTTTTGGGTTGCCGGACCTGTGATGAGCGCTGCGGTGGGATCGTCTCCCATTGAGGATGGAACATGGCCTTGCAGGGCCACGGTATGGAGGGCGACATGGAAATCGAAGCTCATCCCCTTATCGAGCGTGTCGAGGGCCGCCTGGAGCGCCTTGGCCTTAATGCCGAGGAGGCTCTGCGTGCCGCGGGCCTGCCCCCGGACCTGTTGGAGAACATCCGCCAGGGCAAGGCCCGCGTGCCCCGCGGCCAATCGCTGGTCCGCCTGTCAGAGGCGCTGTCCACCTCCGTGGCCTACCTCGTCGGCCTCGACCCGGACGCGCAGCCACCCCAGGAACTTCTTGAAGAGGACCAGGCTAACCTGGGCCTGCTTGCCGCCGACGAGGACGCGCTGCTCCGGGCGTACAGGCGCCTGGACATCCCGGCTCGCGCAGCCGCGCTGCACGTCATGCTGACCATGGCAGGCCCCGAGCCTCAGCCAACAGGTAGGCATGGGAAACGTGCCAAGTTGGCCTGAACAGTGACAACTGCTGCTCGACCTTCAAAGCTCCGGCATGCTGCGCAAGTTGGCGCCGCAAGGCTTATAGAGTTGCATGACGACCCTAGACCAGCCTGATAACCTTTGATTATCGTGCTCGCCGTAAATCAGATGGCTTTTAGCCAAAGTTATGTTTGATAATCCATATTTGTCGGAGGCTGGCTGGAAACTCATGCGGAACGACCGAGGCGCCTGACGAGGAGCATGACGGAAGCGGCGTAGAGGAAGGCTTGGCGGAAGCGATGGTTCGTTCGAAGTCCTTGGCCAACCTGCGGTTACGGTTCAGCCAGGCGAAGGTTCTCTCCACCACCCAACGTCTCGGCTGCACGGCGAAGCCGATCTGGCCCTTGGGTTTGCGGATGATCTCGGGCGTGATGCAAGTCGCCTTGGCGACGCGCTCTCCCACGTAAGCGCTGTCGGCGAAGACCTTCTTGATAAAGGGGAAGCGTTTGCGCGAAGCCTTCAAGCTCGGCACCGCCTCATCCCTGTCCTGGATGCCGGAATGGCTGCGCGGCACCAGAGGCCGCCCTGCGGTATCGACCATGATGTGCCGCTTGCGACCTTTGATCTTCCTGCCCGCGTCATAGCCATGCGGACCTCCGGCCTCGGTGGTTCTGACGCTCTGGCTGTCGATCACCGCGGCACTGGGGCTGGCGTCTCGGCCCAATCTTTCCCGCTCCAGCAGGACCAGGCGATGAGCCAGCGCTTCAAACAGGAACCAGCCTTAGACGGTTTGCTTGGGCGGGAACCGCTCCGTTAGCATGCGCCAGGGGCAACCGCTCCGCAGGACGAAGAAGATCGCCTCCAACACCAGCCGAGGGGGCCAGGTCCGGTGCTGCCCCGTCCGCCGGGCCTGCGGCATCATCGGCTCCAGCACTGCCCATTCCGTCTCCGTCAGGTCGCTGGCGATACGCAGCCCTGCTCGGCTATGCTGCTTCCGGCTGGTCAGGGCCCACATCAGGCGCTCCAACTTGGTCTCGGCAACCCGCTGAAATCATCCCCGCCCCGGCCAGCCAACCCTCATTCCGTTCCCGTTTCCAGCCAGCCTCTTAGTCAGGAAGTTATTGGCAGAGAAAATTCTGTACAGAATATCAAATTTACCAAAATTTTTACTATAACGACGGCTCATTGTCTATTTTGCCATATTATCTTAGTATAATTTCACTAAAAATCATCTCATTCAAAATATTATCACGTGATATTTTAAATAGGGCCCAGCACCAAGCGGCCGTTCCACCCCATAGGGGCGATTTGGTCATCAGGCAGGAAAACCTCTTGTGCATGACGTAACGGCTCCGAGAACTCGCGGCAGTCCGTTTGGAAAGCGGCGGACGGCCTTGAACTGAAGCAGCGGGACTGCGTGCTTGCAGGAGGGAGACGGAATTCCATCAGAGGCGCGACTCGAGGCCGATGTGCAGGATGGCGAATCCGCACATTCTCCGCCGATCAGGCGGGCGGCAGTTATCCACCGTAGCCGGGTTATCCCGGGGGATTTTGCGATGCGACTGTGGGAGTTTGCGAGGGAATCCGGGTTATACCGTGGGGTTTTGCGAGCACTCCAATTAGTAAACAACTAGATCTTCCTAGATGTTCCATCGCAAAGTCCCACGCTTGCGACAGCCGGCCGAAACCGTCACTTTGCTTATTGATGAGATGGTAAATTTCGGAGCGAAGCCATGGCCGATGCAGCGAAGGGAGTGCGGCAACTCGTCCTGCTGCATGGCCGCGAGCAGGCCCGGACGCTGGCGGATCCTAGTGACCAGTCCCTGGTCAAGATTGCCAGCGAAGTGCTCGGAGATGAAAGCGGCCAGAAAGGCTACAGCTATTCCGGTCTGTGTCTGACCTCCCTGCCGCACCGGAAGCCCGGCGACGATGAAGCCTGGATCCGCACCGTCGGGCCCTTGACGCTGATCATTGAGCCCGGCCGGATCGTGATGGGCGACGGCCAGCCGAAGCTTATGGGCGTGCCTTTCGGAGCGCGCGCCCGCCTGATCCTGATTTATCTCCAGACGCAGGCCGTGCTGACCGACAGCCGCGAGGTAAGCCTTGGCCGCTCGATGCGTGAGTGGATGAAGAGGCTCGGCCTGGCAGTCGGCGGGGAGACGGCCTCGACGCTGCGCGAGCAGGCACGGCGCATTGCGACCTGCTCCATGCGCTTCTCATGGCAGACAGAGCCCAGCAAGTCCGGCCGTCCCACGATGATGACCAACGAGCGCATCATCAAGTCCGGCTTGTTCTTCCAGGAGGGTACAGGGGATGACCGGCAAGGCAGCCTGTTCGAGGATCGGGTGCTGCTGGACTCCGACTTCTTCGACCAGTTGCGCCGCCATCCAGTACCTCTGCAGGACGCGGCTATCCGGCAGTTGAAGGACAGCGCCGCAGCTCTCGATATCTATGTCTGGCTGGCTTACCGGCTGCACCACCTCAACAAGCGCACCCCGATCGGCTGGAAGGACCTGCACCAGCAGTTTGGGGGCAGTTACAAGAACCTGTTTCAGTTCAAGCCACGCTTCCTCGCTTCGCTAGCCGAGGCTGTGGCGGCCTATCCGGAGGCCCGGGTAGACGTCGAGGATACGCACATCGTGCTGCACCCGAGCCCCCCTCCTATACGCAAGCTTGCCTGACCCACGGGGCGTGGGGCTTTGCGATAAGCATGGAAGAGCGACTTCAACGCCTTGGCCACAGCCCGGGCGCTTCTTTGTAAAGAACGCGCCATCGCAAAACCCCACACCCTGCGTAGCCGCTCTAGATGCGCCGTAACGGTAAGGTCCAGGCCAGCAAGGCGTTCATGACGGCAAAGGCTGCCACCGCCATGAAGGCGATGCTGAAGCCGGCGTCGATCCGTGCTGCTGTCGTGGCGCGTATCGCGTCCGGCAGGGCGGCCAGGGCAGCGGGGCCGTGCCGCACCATGTCGGCGAAGACCGCAGCGGCCGCGCTGTCCTGGCCGAGGATCGCGAACAAAGCGCCGATCACGACCGTGACGCCTGCTGCTGAGCCGACCGAACGCGACAGTTGCACCGAGGCTGCCGCCGCTCCCAGCATGGCAGGCGGTGCCAGCGCCTGAGCCGTGACCTGCGCCACCGGCATCGCCGAACCTTGGAACACCGCGACAAGGGCAAGCATCGCCGGCAACCCCCAAGGGCCCAGCACCGCGCCGGCCTGATGATGTCCGAAGGCGACCAGCAGCAAACCCAGTGCTGCCGCCGTTTGTCCGACCGCGGGGAAGATCGCCAAGCGTCCAGTACGGGTCACGAGCCATCCTGTTACCAGCGAGCCCATCCCGACCGTTGCCGTCAGTGGCAGCATCAGCAAGCCGATCTGAGCCGCCGAAG
This sequence comes from Teichococcus aestuarii, assembly GCF_042651065.1. NCBI lineage: Bacteria > Pseudomonadati > Pseudomonadota > Alphaproteobacteria > Acetobacterales > Roseomonadaceae > Roseomonas > Teichococcus aestuarii. Next base: position 36,608 of record NZ_JBHSCH010000029.1, on the reverse strand, counting down.
CGCCATCCACCGCCTGCAGGTGGATCGGCAGAAGGGTCACCTCGCTGACCAGCAGGGCGCCCGAGCAGGCGGCCATGGCGTTGGCACGCCACATGGCCGGACGCCGCAGCATCTCCAGCGGGAACAAGGGCTGCACCGCCCGCTGTTCGAACCGCAGGAGGAGCACGAGGCAGAGCAGCGACACGCCGAGGCTGGCGGCGGTCCCCACCAGTGTCGCGGCGTCGACTGGCTGCACCTGTTCCAGCGCCAGCAGCAGAGGCACTACGAAGCCGGCGAACAGCAGCAGGCCTGGCCAGTCGAAGCTACCCCGCGTCTTCCGGACAGGATGGACCGGCAGGCGCAGCGCCAGCAGCATGGCCAGTGCGCCCAGGGGCAGGTTGATGAGGAACACCGAGGGCCAGCCGAAGAACTGCGTCAGCACGCCGCCCGCCACGGGGCCAAAGGTGGAGGAGACCACGATCACCGCGGCCAGTATGCCCTGCGCACGGCCGAGCTGGCGCCGCGGCACGTTCTCGCCAAGCAGCGCCTGGGACAGCACCATCAACCCCCCGCCGCCGAAGCCCTGCAGCACTCGCGCCGCTGTCAGCGACAGGATGCCTTGTGCCAAGGCGCACAGCACCGAGGCCACCACAAACAGCACCAGCGCCACGAGCAGCAGGCGCCGCCGTCCGAAGGCGTCGCCAAGCCGCCCATACACCGGGGCCGCCACAGTGCTGGCAACCAGGTAGGATGCCACCACCCAGGACACCCGCTCCACGTCGCCGAAGGCTCCGGCCATGGCGGGAAGGGCCGCTGCCACGATGGTGCCGTCCACCACGGCGAGAAAGATGGGCAGCAGGATGGGCGGGAAGATCCGCCACAAGGAAGGCCATGCCGGCTCCTCGGCGGAGGCTGGCGTGTCGGGGACAGCGTCGGACGTCATCAGGGCAAGGTGAACCAGACCCGGGCCTTTGGCCAGCAGCCTGGCGTGACCGCTCATCGCATCCCTGCCTCAGAGCAGCCAGGCCGGCTCCGGCCCTGTCCGCCATTATGAGGAACGGCAGCCAGGCGTTCATTTTCCACCGGATGCCAGCATGATGAGGCTGTTCATCGAGGGTGAAGGGGGCAAGGTTCGGCCGGGAGCGGACTGGCAGGCTCAGGGGTTTAGCCGGATAGAAGCGGACGTCTGACTTCGGATATTCGACCGCTGGGTTCGGTCCATTGCCACCTCCCGTTCCCTGGCTGTCCCCCTCCCCTGGTAGGGGCGGCACCGGCTTCTCCAGGAAGGATCGAGAAGCGGGAATAGCTGGCTCCCCCGGCCATGGAAGAGGCTCGTGCCGCCCATCAGCCGAGCTTCGGGAGCTTGGATGCTCCCGGACTGATCAGAATCGCGTCCACAATGATCCCGAAGATATGGTCGGAGCGGGACGCAAGCGCGGGTTGATCCGCTACCCAAGAAAGCGCGCCGACGAACGCGAACAGGTCGGCGCCGTCCATATCGGCACGGGCTTCCTTTGCGGCCTGTGCCCGGCCGAGGAGGCGCGTACCGGCAGCCTTCATTGCAACACATGACGCATGGAGCGCCGACGTCTCGTCCTCGATCGCGGCCACCATCGACTTGATCGCGCCACTGTAGTTGCTTGCCACTGCCACCGTCTCGCGCAGCCATGTCACCAGAGCTGCACCGGGCGTGTCCGATGCCTCCAGGTCGCCTGCCCGCACCGTCAGCGCGTCGAAGCTGCTGCGGAGGAGGGCCTCCAACAGCGCCTCGCGGGTCGGGAAGTGCCGGTAGAGCGTACCGAGCCCCACCCCGGCCGTGCGCGCAATGTCGCGCAAGGAGGCATCCGCCCCTCCCGCGGACAGGAGGTCGCGCGCGACCGCCAGGAGATGATCATGATTCTTCTTCGCGTCGGCGCGCATGGCTCTCCGGCTTGACAAACGGATCAATGCTCCGAATATTCGGGACAGTGCTCCACATAGATGGCTTATCTGGAGCGGAGGAGACAGCCATGTCTACAGGGACAATGAAGGCGGCCAGGCTACACGAGTTTGGCGGCCCCGGCGTGCTCCGCTACGAGGATGCGCCCCGGCCTGTCGCAGCACCCGGCGAGGTGCTGGTCCGCGCCCATGCCGCCGGCCTGAATCCCCCCGATTGGTACCTGCGGGACGGTTACCGCGCACTGCCTCCGGAGTGGCGGCCTGACCCCTCCTTTCCCCTTATCCCTGGTACGGATGTGTCGGGCGTCGTCGAGGCGGTTGCCGACGACGTGAGGGGATTCAATCGGGGCGACGAAGTTTACGCGATGGTGCGCTTCCCCGAGAACCTGATGAAGGGCAGTGGCGCCTACGCTGAATATGTCAGCATTCCAGCACCGGAACTGGCGCTCAAACCCGTGGGCATCGACCATGTCCACGCGGCTGGCGCGCCCATGTCGCTGCTCACGGCATGGCAGTTCCTGATCGAGCTGGGCCACGATGAGCCGAACCCGTTCCAGTCCTTCCGGCATGAGCCGGTGCCGCTCCAGGGCAAGACGGTTCTCGTCAACGGCGCCAGTGGCGGCGTTGGGCACCTGGCCGTCCAATTGGCGAAGTGGAAGGGGGCACGCGTTATTGCCGTGGCGTCCAGCAGGAATGAGGCGTTGCTGCGCGACCTCGGCGCCGATCAGTTCATCGATTACACCACGACAGCGGCCGAGGAGGTCGTGTGTGATGTGGACCTCGTTCTCGATGCGGTCGGCGGTGCGAAAATGGGCCGCTTCCTGCACGCCGTGAAGCGAGGCGGAGCCCTGTTCCTGGTCAACCCGCTCGGCTTCATTGATCACGAGGAAGCTGAGACGCTGGGGGTCACGGTTTCATCGACACAGGTCCGCTCGAACGGCGCGCAATTGGCGGAAGCCGCTCGCCTGCTCGCCAACGGCACCGTCCGCGTAATCGTGGACAGCACATATCCGCTGTCAGATGTCTCACGGGCGCATCAACGTGCCACCAGCGGCCGCATTCAGGGCAAAATCGTCCTCACGATGGACTGACCATCAAGAGTTTGGGCCCGGATTGTCGGCAGCGCCGATAGGGCCTGGAAGCCCGATGTTCCAGGTGGAAGTGCCCTGAAAGGTCGAGCAAAAAGGCTTATGCAAGACCTGAAATGGCTGGAGACTTTTGTCTGGGTTGTGGAGCTGGGTGGGTTCCGGGCCGCCGCCGCCCGGCTCAACACCACGCAGCCCTCGGTCTCGGCCCGTATCGACCAGCTGGAGCGGCAACTCGGCGTTACCCTCTTCAGCCGGGGAAGCCGTCGCCGTGAGCTGACCCGCGAGGGGCTGGTCGTGCTGGACTATGCCCGGCGCATGCTGGAGTTGCAGCAGGAACTGCAGGAGGCCATCCGGCAGCCCAATGCCGTCCGTGGCGTGCTGAGGATCGGCGTGGCCGAAACCCTGGTCCACAGCCTGATGCCCCGGCTGCTGGAATCGATCGGCGCCAGCTACCCGCAGGTGGTGCTCGACCTGATGGTGGACACCACGAACATTCTCTCCGACCAGCTTCGGCAGGGCGAGATCGATATCAGCATGCAGGTGGGCCCCGTAGCTGACCCGCGCGCCGTCAGCCGCCGGCTCTGCCATTTTCCGCTGGGTTGGGTGGCGAGCCCGGCCTTGCCACTGCGGGAAGGCCCTCTGCCGCTGGCGGAGCTGACACGATGGCCGGTGATCAGCTTTTCCCACAACAGCCCTTTGGCGGCGGAGATCCAGCGCGCCCTGGCGGCGAGCGGCACGCCCGATGTCCGGCTTTGGGGCAGCGCCTCGCTGACCCTCATGGTCCGCATGGCCCAGGATGGCGCGGGCTGCTGCATTCTGCCGCTGGCGGTCCTGCGCCGGGAAATCGCGGCCGGCCTGCTGCGGGTGCTGGAGGTGACCGATGTCGTCCTGCCGCGCAACGCCTTCTATGTCAGCTACCTGCGCAGACCCGACAACTTCCTGGCCGCCATGGTGGCGGAGCGGGCTTCGGCCATCGGCGGAGAACTGGAGAAAGCGGCGCGAGGTGATCAGGAATCCTGATCAAAGTTATCCAGAATGACGATTCGACAGCGGCTCGAAACCGCCGCCTAATCGCCCGAAATCCGGAGCCGCAGGGGACATGCGGCCCGGAAGCGGCCGGCAAGCCGGCAGGGAAACGCTTGTCGCCCGGAAGCCTTCTCAAAAGAACAGAGGCTCCGCGATCATGTTCAAGACCTTGCTGGCTGGCGGCCTGGCCGCGGCCGCCCTGGCTCTGCTGCATCCCGCCCAGGCACAGTCGTCGCTGCCGCCCGGGCTGAAGCTCAGCATCGCCGCCGTGACGCAGCCGGTGCCGACCAACCCGCAATACACCACCGTCGACCTGCCGATCCTGCGGGACGGGTTGCAGAAGGCCTCGGGCGGCCAGATCACGGTCCAGGTCAGCAGCCATGCCGAGCGCAACCTGGGGGGCAGCGAGATCGTCCGGCTGGTCCGCTCGGGGCAGGTGGAGATCGGCGCCGGCACCCTCTCCACCCTCTCAGGCGATGTGCCGATCCTCGATGGCATCGATCTCTCCGGCCTCAGCCCGGATATCGGCCAGGCCCGGCGCATCGCCGAGGCCATGCTGCCGCTCGCCAACAAGGAGCTGGAGCGCTTCAACACCCGGCTGGTGGTGGTCTATCCGTTTCCGGCGCAGGTGCTGTTCTGCCGCAGCGCCTTCACCAGCCTGGCCGATCTGCGGGGGCGCAAGATCCGCACCTTCGGCAACTCGCTGGTCGATCTGGTGCAGAAGATCGGTGCGCTGCCGGTCAGCATCGGCTTCCCCGAGGTCTACAGCGCCCTGGAGCGCGGCGTGGTCGACTGCGCCGTGACGGGCACCGGCAGCGGCGCCGCCGCCCGCTGGCCGGAGGTCTCCTCGCACATCTCCGATCTGCCGCTCTCCTGGGCGGTGGCCGGCTACATGGTCAACCTCTCCTGGTGGAACCGGCTGGACCCCGCCGCCCGCGCCCTGCTGGAAGACACCTTCGCCCGGATGACCGACGCGCTCTGGACCCTGGGCGATGCCGCCACGCGCGATGGCATCGACTGCAACACGGGCAATGCCGCGGCCTGCAGGATCCACAGCCTCGCGCCGCGCCCGATGACCGAGGTCAAGGCCACCGAGGCCGACCGCGCCCTGGTGCGCGAGGCGATGCAGACCACGGTGCTGCCGGGCTTCGTCAAGCGTTGCGGAGCGCGCTGCGGCGAGATCTACAACCGGATGATCGCGCCGATCTCCAAGGTGGAGTACCGGCCGTGACGGCGCGGGCCGGGGCCGCCGCCCCGGCGCCGCTGCGGCTGGCGCGGGGCCTGCGCGCGGGGCTGGACCGGGCCGGGCGGCTCATGGCCTACCTCGCCGGCTGGAACTACATCCTCTGCGCCCTTTTCATCACCGCCGACATCGTCGGGCGCACCGCCTTCGGCGTCTCCAGCGCCGCGACGGTGGAGATCACCGGCTACATGCTGGCCTGCGGCATCTCCTGGTCGCTGGCGCATACCCTGGCGGCGCGGGCGCATATCCGGGTGGATGTGCTGGTCAACCGCCTGCCGTTGCGGCCGCGCGCCACGCTGCATGTGCTGGCGCTGCTGCTGCTGGGCGGCTTCGCGGCATTCCTGGCCTGGGCCGGCTGGTCGCTGCTCGACGAATCGCTGCTCTTCGACGCGCACGACAACAGCGCCCTGCACATCCCGCTGGCCCTGCCGCAGGGCATCTGGGCCTTCGGCCTGCTGGTCTTCCTGCTGATGATCGCGGCCCTGCTGCTGGAGGCGGCGCTGACCCTGCTCTGCGGCCGCTTCGGCGAGGCGGATGCGCTGCTCGGCTCCCGCAGCATCGACGACGAGGCCGGCGAGGCGCTGGAGGCGGTGGCCATGGCGCGGAAGGGGCAGGCCGCATGATCGCGCTGGTCTTCCTCCTCGGCCTTCTGGGGCTGTTGTTCTTCGCCGCCGCCAGTGGCGGCCCGGCTCTGCCGCTGGCCGAGATCATGGGCCTCGTCGCGGTCTTCCTGGTGTTCTTCGGCGCCGGCGTGCACATCGCGGCGGTGCTGGGCATCCTGGCGGTGCTCACCGGCCTGCTGTTCTCCGACCGCCCCTTCTGGCTGTTCGCGGGCCAGACCTTCTGGGGTCCCTCCAGCAATTTCGTGCTGATCGCGGTGCCGCTCTTCCTGCTGATGGGCGAGATCCTGCTGCGCGCCGGGCTGTCGGACCGGCTCTACCGGGCGCTGAACGTCTGGCTCAACCGACTGCCGGGCGGGCTGCTGCACACCAACATCGCCTCCTGCGCCCTGTTCTCGGCCATCTCCGGCTCCTCCGTCGCCACGGCGGCCACCATGGGCTCGGTCGCGCTGCCCTATTTCGAGGGCACGAAGTACAGCCAGCGCATGGTGCTGGGCTCGCTGGCGGCGGGCGGCGCCATGGGCAACCTGATCCCGCCCGGCATCACCTTCATCGTCTATGGCCTGATCACCGAGACTTCCGTGGGCGCGCTCTACATCGCGGCGCTGGGGCCGAGCCTGCTGGTCACGGCGCTGTTCGTGGCCGTCATCGTGCTGCACGGGCTGCGCAACCCGATGGAGCGCCCGCCGCCGGTGCCGATCGGCCTGAAGCTGCGCGCCCTGGGCGGCCTGGTGCCGACCCTGCTGCTGATGCTGCTGGTGCTGGGCTCCATCTATGGCGGCTACGCCACGCCCACCGAGGCGGCGGCGCTCGGCGTGGTCGGCGCCGCGGGCTTCGCCGCCGTCGAGGGCAAGCTCTCCTGGCGCATGCTGAACGCCTCCGCCGAGGCCACGGCGCGCAACACCGCGCTGCTCGGCCTGATCATCCTGGGCGCCTACCTGCTGAACTACGTGCTGACCCTGATCAACGTGCCGCAGGCGGTGGCCGGGCTGATCGGCGGGCTGCCGGTGCCGCCCTGGGTCATCATGCTGGCCATCATCGGCATGTACTTCGCCCTTGGCACCTTCATGGAGGGCTTCTCCATGATCATCACCACGGTGCCGGTCGTGTTCCCCATCGTCGTCGGCCTGGGCTACGACCCGATCTGGTTCGGCGTCGTCGTCACCATGCTGGTCGAGATCGCCCAGATCAGCCCGCCCGACGGCACGGTGATGTACGTGCTGCAGGGCATGCGCCCGCGCGGCGGGCCGATCACCGATGTCTTCGCCGGCGTCATGCCCTTCCTGCTGGCCTATCTGCTGGCCGTCGGCCTGCTGATGGTCTGGCCCGGCATCGCCCTGTGGCTGCCGGCGATGATGGGCTGAGCGCCGCCATGACCCTCCCTCCCGATTTCGCTCCCGGAGCCTCCGTGTCCACAGATCCCTTCATCCGCGTCGGCATCGACATCGGCGGCACCTTCACCGACCTGCAGATCCTGGACGAGCGCCACGGCTCCCTGCACAGCCTGAAGACGCCGACCACGCCCGAGGACCCCTCCATCGGCCTGCTCGCCGGGCTGGAGCAGGCGGCGGCGCAGTTCGGCTTCGCCCTGCCGGACATCCGGCTGCTGCTGCACGGCACCACCATCGCCACCAACGCGGTGCTGGAGCGGCGCCTGGCGCGCGGCGTGCTGCTGACCACCGCCGGCTTCGAGGACGTGCTGGAGATCGGCCGCCACGCCCGGCGGGACATCTATGCCGCCCGCCAGCGCCGCCCGGCGCCGCTGATCCCGCGCGACCGCCGCTTCGGCGTGCCCGAGCGGATGCGCGCCGACGGAACCGCCGAGCGCGTGCTGGACCCCGCTGCGCTGGAACCATTGGCTGCGCGGATCGAGGCGGCGGGGGCCGAGGCCGTCGCCGTCACGCTGCTGCATGCCTATGTGAATGGCGCGCACGAGGCGATGCTGGGCGAATGGCTGGCCCGCCGCTTCCCCGGCCTGCCGGTTTCGCTCTCCTCCGACATCAGCCCCGAGATCCGCGAGTATGAGCGCAGCTCCACCACGGTGCTGAACGCGCTGCTGATGCCGGTGGTGGGCCATTATCTCGGCCAGCTTTCGGCGCGCCTGCGGGCGGCGGGGCTGCCGGCGCGGCTGCTGCTGGTGCAGTCCAACAGCGGCGTCTGCTCGCCCGAGGTGGCGGCGCGCCAGCCGGCACGGCTGCTGCTCTCCGGCCCCTCGGGCGGGGCGCTGGCCACGCTGCGCATGGCGGAGGCGCTGGAGCGGCCCAACCTGCTCGGCGTCGACATGGGCGGCACCAGCTTCGATGTCTGCGTCGTGCGCGAGGGCGCGGTGACGCAGATGACCCAGGGCGAGATCGATGAGCTGCCGGTGCGCCTGCCGATGATCGAGATCCGTACCATCGGCTCCGGCGGCGGCTCCATCGCGGCGATCGACGAGGCGGGGCGGCTGCGCGTCGGTCCGCGCAGCGCCGGCTCCCGCCCCGGCCCCGTCTGCTACGGCCGCGGCGGCACCGAGCCCACCGTGACCGACGCCAACCTGGTGATGGGCCGGCTGGACCCGCGCTACTTCCTCGGCGGCCGCATGGCGCTCGACCTCGACGGCGCGCGGGAGGCGATCCGCGCCCGGCTCGGCGCGCCGCTCGGCCTCGGGCCGGAGGCGGCGGTGGAAGGCATGATGACCGTCACCAACACCAGCCTGGCCACCGCCGCGCGGCTCAGCCTGTTCGAGAAGGGGCTGGACCCGCGCGATTTCAGCCTGCTCTCCTTCGGCGGCGCCGGCGGGCTGCACGCCATCCCGGTGGCCGAGGAGCTGGGCATCGGCGAGGTGGTCTTCCCCGCCGATGCCTCCACCTTCTCCGCCTATGGCATCCTGCATTCCAACATCGTGCATGACCTGGCGCGCAGCCGGGTGATCCCCGCCACGGCGGCGAGCCTGGACTTCATCGGCGCCACCCTGGCGGAGCTGCGCGCGCGCGGCGCCGCCCTGCTGGAGGAGGATGGCGTGCCGGCGGACCAGCGCCGCACCGCCGTCTCGGCCGACCTGCGCTACAAGGGCCAGGCCTCGGAGCTGGTGGTGCCCTGGCCGGAGGCGGCGGCGGATGAGGAAGCTCTGGTCCGCGTGCTGGCCGCCTTCCATGAGAGCCACCAGGCCCGCTTCTCCTACGCCAACCCGGACGCCCCGGTGGAGCTGGTGGCGCTGCGCCTCTCGGCCACCGGCCTGCTGCCCGCCGGCGCGATCCGCCGTGGCGAGGCCGCCGCCGCGCCGCCCGCCGCCGAGACGCGCCCCGTGCTGCTGGACGGGCGCTGGCAGCCGGTGGCCGTGCACCGCCGCGCCGCCATCACGGGCGAGACCTCCGGCCCGGCGCTGATCGAGGAGGACTACACCACCATCCTGCTGAGCGCCGGCTGGCGCTGCGCGCCCGGCCCGGAGGGCACGCTGATCGCGCGCAGGATGCCGCAGGGAGACGCCGCATGAACGCCACACCTCCACCCACGCCCACCCTCGGCCCCGTGACGCTTGAGGTGCTGCGCAACGCCTTCACCGCCGTGGCGGCGGAGATGGATGTCACCGTCTGGCGCACCAGCCGCTCCACCATCGTGCGCGAGATGCTGGATTATTCCACGGCGGTGTTCGACGCGGAGGGCTACAACGTCGCCCAGTCCGCCCGCATCCCCGGCCACCTGAACTCGATGAGCGCCGGCCTGCTCACCATCATCCGCGACTTCCTGCCGCTGGAGGCATGGGACGAGGGCGATGTGGTGATCACCAACGACCCCTATTGCGGCGGCCAGCACATCCCCGACATCCTGGCCTTCCGGCCGGTGGTGGTCGGTGGCCGGCGCATCGCCATCGTCGGCACGCTTTGCCACCATCTGGACATGGGCGGCATGGCCGCCGGCAGCTACGCCGCCACGGCCACCGAGATCTTCCAGGAGGGGCTGCGCATCCCGCCGCTGAAGCTGGTGCGCGCCGGCGTGATGAACGAGGACGTGCTGGCGATGATGCGCCAGAATGTCCGCCGCCCGGACATGCTGTGGGGCGACCTCCAGGCGCAGCTCGCCTCCCTCGCGGTGGGAGAGGGGACGATGCAGCGCCTCGCCGCCCGCTTCGGCGCCGCCACCATTCTGGAGGCCTGCCGCCAGCTGCTGGACGGCTCGGAGCGCGCCATGCGCGCGATGATCGGCCGCATCCCCGACGGGCGCTACAGCTTCGAGGATTTCCTCGACGATGACGGCATCCTGCCCGACCCCATCCGCATTCACGCCGCCATCGAGGTGCGGGGCGAGGAGATGGTGGTGGACCTCTCCGGCTGCGGCCGGCAGGCGGCGGGGCCGGTGAACGCCACGCTGGCTTCCTCCGGCTCGGCGGTGGCCTATGCCGTGCTGGCCGTGGCCGACAGCGACATCCCCGCCAATGCCGGCTGCTACCGGCCGGTGCGCATCATCGCGCCGGAGGGCAGCATCGTGCATGCCAGCCACCCGGCGCCGGTGGCCAACCGCGTGGCCGTGGCGCACCGGCTGGCCACCACCATGTTCGGCGCGCTGCACCAGGCGGTGCCGGGGCGGGTGCCGGCGGCCTATTACGGCGTCTCCTATGTCTGCTCCTTCCAGACCATCGGCGAGGATGGCGCGCGCGGCGTGCTGGTCGAGATCGAGATCGGCGGCACCGGCGCCTATCACGACCAGGACGGGCTGAACGCCTGGGCCTACGGCATGCACAACAACGCCTCCATCCCTGTCGAGATGATCGAGGCCGAGGTGCCGCTGACCCTGACGGGCTATGGCCTGCTGGATGGCTCGGGCGGCGCCGGGCGGCACCGCGGCGGGCTGGGCCTGTTCCGCGAATGGCGGGTGGACAGCGCCGCGGCGGTCTTCACCGCCAATCTGGAACGCTTCAAGTTCCGCCCCTATGGGCTGGAAGGTGGTGAGCCGGGCAGCGCCGGCGCGCTCTACCTGATCCGCGATGGCGAATGGCGGCCATTGCCCTCCAAGGTGAACAACCTGCCGTTGCGGCGGGGCGATACCATCCGGCTGGAGACTTCGGGCGGCGGCGGCTACGGCCCGCCGGGGGAGCGCGGCGCGGCAGAGCGGGCGAACGACGCTGCCTGCCGCTATGTGCGCCCTCCCAGTGCCGCCGCCGCGGCTGGCTGAGGGCGCCGGCGTCGGCCAGATGCGTGACATGCTGGCCCGCCGCTGAGCGGAGCATGGAGGCCCCGTCTCTGGCTCGACGCCACCTCCATGAAGGTTCGCGACGGCAACCGTGGCGCGATCATCGCCCCTGCGGTCAATGAGGGCGGCAAGCGCGTGGTGCCCCGTGCTGTCCCCTGAACCGCCCCTCGTCCGTCCGGGGCAAGGGTGTCAGGCTGCCCGCCATGGTCGCCTGACCCATTTCCAGCATCTCCAAGGACTGACGCTTGTGGACCCTCCAGCAGCACACAACCGCCGGGCCTGACGCGCCTGCAGCAGCGGCGCAAGGATTGCGGACACGGCGCCGAAAGCATCGGCCCGGTGCGTCCGCAGGAAGGCGGCGCGTGCAGGCCGGTGGGCGGGCCGAGGCAACGTTGCGCCGGCCGGCTGAAGGCCGGAGGGTTCTTCATTGACACGGCCAGAACTCTCCAACACCATTACTCAATATGAAAGTATCGATGGTCAATACGGTTTTGGATAACCTGTTGGCCGGTCTTTCCCTTGAGGTTGCTTTGCTCTGCTCTGGTCAGCGGCCGTGCTCTGGAGAAGCGGAGCCTGTTCCGCACCCTTTGCCCGCGCAGCGCCAGGCCTGAATTTGGGCCTCATCTGAAGAGGATATGCAGATTGCCCCGCCACATCGCCTGCCTCTCCTATGATTTCGATACCTGGTCTGGCTTCGCGGCGCGCGGCATGATGACGCCAACCCCGATCTCACGTGGAGAGTTCGGGGTGGTCGGTGCCGGACGCATCCTGGACCTGCTGGCCAGCCGCGGGATCAAGGGCAGCTGGTACATCCCCGGCGTCGTCATCGAGACCTACCCGGAAGCCTGCGAGCGCGTGGTGGCGGGAGGGCACGAGATAGGCCACCACGGCTGGAGCCACATTCCGCCCGCCGAGCTTCCGCCGCAGCAGGAAGCCGAGGAGTTCGCCCGTGCCGTGGAGTCCATCCGGCGTCTCACGGGACAGGGCCCGGCCGGCTACCGGTCCCCTGCCTGGGACCTCAGCGCACAGAGCATCGACCTCATGATCCAACATGGATGCCGCTACGACAGCAGCATGATGGGCCATGACTGCGAGCCCTACTTCGCCCGCCGCAGCGACAAGGTTGCGGTCGATGCGCCGCTGGCGTTTGGCGAGACGACGGATCTGGTCGAGGTGCCGATCAGCTGGTCGCTCGACGACCACCCGCATTTCGAGTTCTTCCGCACCGCGGCAGGCATCATGCCCGGCCTGGCCAATGCCGATGCGGTCCTGGCAAACTGGCTGGCGGATTTCGAGTACATGTGCCGCACCACGGAGTGGGGCGTCCTGGTCTACACGTTTCATCCCTATGTCAGCGGCCGTGGCCACCGGATGCTGATGATGGAGAAGCTGATCGATGGCCTTGGCAGGATGGGCGCCGATTTCCTGACCCTGGACCAGGTCCAGCAGGAGTTCCGCGCCCGGCAGGGTGGCCAAGCCGCCTCGCCCTCCCCGCTGCCGCGCTGATGACGGGAAAAACGCCGTGACCGAACAACGAAGCCTTTCCGGCCGCGTGGCCATTGTCACGGGCGCCGCCGGCGGCATCGGCGCCGCGACGGCGGCGCGCCTTGCACGAGATGGCGCGCGGGTCGTCCTCGCCGACCGATCGGCGGATGTGGAAGGCGTTGCACGCGGGCTCGGCGGTGTGGCCGTCTCGCTGGATGTCAATGAAAAGGGCGCCGGCGGACGTCTCGCGGCGGCGGCGCTCGATGCCTTCGGGCGGCTGGACATCCTGGTGAACAACGCGGGCATCGGTGGCAGCCGGACGCTCGAAGAGTCGGATGACGAGCTGATCGACCGCTTCGTCGACATCAACCTGAAGGCGGTTCTGCGCGTGACGCGGGACTGCCTGCCGCATCTGGCCCGCCCGGGCGGGCGAATCATCAACCTGTCCTCGATCTTCGGGCTCGTCGGCTACCCAGGCACGGCGGCCTATGCCGTTGCCAAGGCCGGGGTGGCGCAGCTGACCCGGCAGCTGGCCTGCGACCTCGGGCCGGAGGGCATCCTGGTCAATGCCATCGCCCCGGGCGTGATCGAGACGGCGATGACCGCCGATCACCTGAAGAATCCGCGTTACGTTGCGAACATGCTGGCGCCCACGCCGCTGCGCCGTGCTGGGCGCCCTGAGGAGATCGCCTCCGTCGCCGCCTTCCTTGCTTCGGATGATGCCTCCTTCGTCACGGGGCAGGTGCTGGTGGTCGATGGCGGATGGCTGACCGCCCGCGCGGCCCCCGCGGCGACCAGCTCCTGAGCCCGTTTGACCGCAATGCCTTCATCAGCAGGAGCAGAGACATGAGGCGTCGTACATTCCTCGCGGCCGGCGCGGCGACCCTCGCCGCGCCCTCGCTCGGCCTCGCGCAGCAGAGCAAGGTGTTGCGCTTCATCCCGCAGACCGACCTCAGCTTTCTCGATCCCGTCTTCAGCCTGGCCTATGCGACGCGAAACCATGGCTACATGGTCTTCGACATGCTTTACGGGCAGGACAGCAACTTCCGCGCCTCGCCGCAGATGGTGGAAGGGCATGTCATGGAACAGGAGGGCCGCCTCTGGCGGCTGACCCTGCGTGACGGGCTCGCATGGCACGATGGCGAGAAGGTCCTGGCACGGGACTGCGTTGCGAGCATCCGGCGGTGGGGTGCGCGCGATCCTTTCGGCCAGGCGCTGCTCGCCGCGACGGACGAGCTTTCGGCGCCGGACGACAAGACCATCCAGTTCCGCATGAAGCACGCCTTCCCGCTGCTGCCCGAGGCGCTTGGCAAGCTGCCGCCGCTGCTGCCGGTCATGATGCCGGAACGTCTGGCCAAGACCGACCCGTTCACCCAGGTGACCGAGATGGTGGGATCGGGTCCCTTCCGCTTCGTTCCCGGCGAGCGCGTCTCCGGCGCACGGGCGGTCTATGAGCGGTTCCAGGGCTATGTGCCGCGCGGTTCGGGCACGGCCGACGGCACGGCGGGCCCCAAGGTGGTGCATGTGGACAGGGTGGAATGGACCACCATCCCCGAAGCCTCCACCGCCGCCGCCGCCCTGCGGGCGGGCGAGCAGGACTGGCTCGAATTCGCGGCCAACGACATGCTTCCGCTGCTGAAGCGCATGCGCAATGTCCGGGTCGCGGTGCAGGAGCAGGCCGGCATGATGTGTTTCATGCGGCTGAACCACCTGCACGCACCCTTCAACAATCCGGGCATCCGCCGCGCGTTGCTGGGCGCTTTCGAACAGTCCGATTACATGATGGCCGTGGCGGGCGACGACCAGGCCATGTGGAAGGCGCCTGTCGGCTTCTTCACTCCTGGTACGCCGATGGCCAGCGACGAGGGCATGGGCGTGTTCCAGGGCCCGCGCGACTACGCCAAGGTGAAGCGGGAGCTGGAGGCTGCCGGCTACAAGGGCGAGAAGGTGGTTCTGCTGGGCGCCACGGACCCCACCTTCATCCACGGACTCAGCGAGGTCGCCGCGGACATGCTGCGGAAATGCGGCATGAACGTTGACTATCAGCTTTCTGACTGGGGCACGCTGACGGCACGCCGCTCGAGCCGCGAGCCGGTCGAGAATGGCGGCTGGAGCTGCTACATGACCGCCCTGACGGGTGTGGACATGACCAATCCGGCGCTGAGCGCGCCGCTGCGCGGCAATGGCGACAGGGCGATGGCAGGCTGGCCGGACCTGCCGGAGGTGGAGAGCCTTGTCGGCGAATGGTTTGCGGCGTCAGGGCTCGCGGAACAGCAGCGCATTGCCGCGCGGCTTCAGGCACAGGCCTTCCGGGATGTACCCTATATTCCGGCCGGGCAGTTCCTGCAGGCGGCGGCTTATCGGAGCAACCTGGAAGGCGTGCTGCGCGGCTTTCCGCTGTTCTGGAACGTCCGCAAAACCTGACGGGAAGGGGTGGACAGGTCCCCCCCATCCCCAGCACAGCAGGGTGGAGGCCGGGCGGCGGCGCCATAGCGGGCCTGCTCCCGGCGCCCTGGCCTCACGCCAGAACCGGCGCGGCCCTCGCGCCGCCAGTCATTGCTTCGGAGCAGGTCCAAAGGACGTCCATATCCGGCGCCTGGGCGACATACATCGCCTTTTGAAACCTGCCCTGCAGTGCCTCGGGGCAGATGAGGGAGCAGGCGAGCGCGGCGAAGGCATGGTGGATGTCAATCCTGCGCTCGTAGCGTATGGCGAGGCGGCGGAAACGGTTGACCATGCGAAGGTGCGCTCGATGACCCATCGGGGCTTGCCCGGCCTCCGGCAGCTCTCGATGCGGCGGCGGCAGGCGCGGCCCCAGCCGATGCGGCCCGCATGGCGCAGGCGCCGCAGCAACCCATGCTGCAGC
Source organism: Teichococcus aestuarii (assembly GCF_042651065.1). Taxonomy (NCBI): domain Bacteria; kingdom Pseudomonadati; phylum Pseudomonadota; class Alphaproteobacteria; order Acetobacterales; family Roseomonadaceae; genus Roseomonas; species Teichococcus aestuarii. The sequence continues at coordinate 21,197 of NZ_JBHSCH010000029.1, read as the reverse complement.
CGGCCCCACAATAGCGACCGGGACAACCAATACGTTGCGATCCAGCATGCAGAGCGCCTGCTCACGCCGATATCGGCCCTCCGTCGGCAGCGCCGGCGACTCTCCCATGACAATGCGTCTGCCGAAACCGTCATCGGCCTGTCCAAGACCGAGGTGATCCGCCGACGCGGCCCTTGGCGCAACATGGAGGCCGTCGCGCTCGCCACCCTCGAATGGGTGGACTGGTTCGGCCACCGCCGCCTCCTCGGACCGATCGGCGGCACTGCGCCGGCCAGGGCTGAGGCGCGCTACTATGCTGCCCGGCAGGAGATTGCGCTGGCAGCCCGCCTCAAGCCCATCGGCCTCCGGCAGGCACGGGCCGGTTCAATCCGGCCTGGCTTTGTCCCGCCTGGCTTTGTCGGGCTGCGCGCCCTGACGGCGCGCGCTCCGGCCCGGGCGCATCACCCGGTCAAGCAGTTCGGCCGCGGTAGCCAACATGCCCGCGACATCCTGGCTCTCGCGGCGTAGAACCAGCCGCTTCCCTTTCCGCTCCAGTGGCGGTTCAGCATGAGGAAGCGCATTCCGAAAGCTCGCGGCGGCGGCGCTGGGGCCCACCTTGAGTTCCGAGACGCCGGCACGACGGCAGCGCAGCCGCAGCCGCGCCAGCGACAGAAGGTTCTCCACCGGTTCCGGCAGCGGGCCGAAGCGGTCCGTGATCTCGCCGGAAAAATCCTCCAGCGCATGCTCCGGCCCGCCTCTGTTTCCCTGGCGCAGGATCTCGCCCAGCCGCGCGTGCAGTTCCACCCGCAGCGCCTCCTCCTCCACATAGCTTTCCGGGATGAAGGCAGGCACGTCCGCCACCAGGCGCGGCGTCCAGTCTTCCGGAACCTTCTCCCCCTGGGCCGCGCGTAGGGCACGGCCCAGAAGGTGTTGGTACAGGTCCACGCCGATCAGTTTGAGGTGGCCCGCTTGGCTCTCGCCCAACAGGTCACCGGCACCGCGCAGATCCATGTCGCGGGAACTGATCGTGAAGCCGGCCCCGACCCGGTCGAAGGCTTCCAGGGTGCGCAGCCGCTTCAGGGTGGAAGGAGATGGCGGCTCCGCCGGGTCCGTCAGCAGATAGATCGTGCCGCGGTTCCGCCCGCGGCCTACGCGGCCGCGCAGCTGGTGCAGCTGGCCCAGCCCGAAGCGGTCGGCGCGCCAGATCAGCATCGTGTTGGCGCGCGGCACGTCCAGCCCGGTTTCCACGATGTTGGTGCTCAGCAGCACGTCGGCCTCGCCGCCGGCGAAACGCAGGAGCGCGGCATCCGCCTCCGCCGCCGGCATGTCGCCATGCGCCTCGATGAGCGAAAGCTCGGGCAGCAGCCGCGTGATTCGCTCCTGCATCGCCGGCAGGTCCTCGATACGCGCGCACACCACGAAGCTCTGCCCGCCGCGCCGGTGCTCGCGCATCAGCGCCTGCCGCAGCACCGCGTCATCGAGCGCGACATGCGTGGTGCGGATCGGCTGACGCCGTGCCGGCGGCGTGGCGATGACGCTGAGATCCTGCAGCCCCACCAGCGCCAGCTGCAGGGTGCGTGGAATGGGCGTGGCGGTGAGGGCCATGAAATGCACGCCCTCGCCCAGGCGGCGCAGCGCCGCCTTCTGCGAGGCGCCGAAGCGCTGCTCCTCGTCCACGATCAACAGGGCGAGGTCCTTGAAGCGCACGCTCTTGGAGGCAAGCGCCTGCGTGCCGATGACGACGCGCACGGAGCCATCGGACAGCCCCGCCTTGACGGCGCGCGCCTCGGCCGGGGTGCTGAGGCGGGACAGCTGCTCCACCCGGATGCCCATGCCGGCGAAGCGCCGGCGGAAGCCCTCCAGATGCTGGCGGACCAGCACGGTGGTGGGCGCGAGCAGCGCCACCTGCCGGCCTGCCAGGGCGGCGGCCGCCGCCGCCCGCAGCGCCACCTCGGTCTTGCCGTAGCCGACATCGCCGCAGACCAGGCGGTCCATCGGCCGCCCCGAGGCGAGATCGGCCAGAACCGCGGCGATGGCATCCGCCTGGTCGATGGTGGGGATGAAGGGAAAGCGCGCCTCGAAATGGTTGAAGGGCGCACGGGGCGGGCGGAGCACGGGGGCCTTCCGGGCGTCGCGCAGCCGTGCCAGCCTCGCCAGCTCGGCGGCCGCCTCGGCGATCTGCGCCTCCACCGTGGCGCGCCGCCGCAGCCAGGCCTCGCCATTCAGCCGGTCCAGCGTCAGGCCCTCGGCTTCCGCGCCGTAGCGCCACAACCGGTCCATCTCGTCGAGGGGCACGAGCTGCACATTGCCGCCTGCATATTCGAGCCGGAGGCAGTCCAGGCATGATCCGCCAACCTCCACCGTCTCGACGCCGCGCAGAATGCCCAGCCCGTGGTCGAGATGGATCACGGCGTTGCCCGGCTGCAGCCCCGCCCCGCTTCCGGGCAGGATGGTGGCGCGGTCCGGGCCATGCCCGCGCGCGGGCGCCGGCCGCACATCGCCAGGGGCGATGACGGCGACCTCGCCCTCCATGAAGCCGGCTTCCAGCGCTCCCGGGAGCAGCCCCATCGTGCCGGGTGGAGCGGCGCGCAGCTCCAGCCAGCCGGCGAGCGGCACGGGCGCTGCGCCGAGCCGCCGGACCGCCTGGCGGGCCAGGGCCCGGCCGCGCTGCCCCTCGCTTCCGGCCAGCGCCACCCTGCCGCCGGCCGCGTGCCGTTCTTCGACGAAGTCCAGAAAGGCCTCCGCGGGATCGTCGGCCTCCGCGAAGGCGGGCAGTGCGGCGTCGCTTTCCTCCCCGTCCGGTTGGGCGAGGGTGATCACCCGCCGTCCTTCCAGGGCGGCCGCCCAGCCTGCCTCGCCCAGGAAGAAGCGCCCCGGCTCCGGAAGCCGCCTTGCGTTCCCGGAGGCGGAGGCAAGGGCCAGGCGCGTGCGGTAGGCGTCGGCCACCTCGGTCTCGCGCGCGCGGCGCAGCGCCTCCACCTCCGGGTCCAGCACCAGGGCCGCGCCCGGCAGCAGGTCGAGCGGTGCCGTCAGCCGCTCGTACAACTCCGGCAGGGCATGCTCCAGCCCCGGCCTGTGCTCCTCCTGCGTGTCATCGGGTAGAACGGCCTCGGAGGCGGGGGGGAGCAGGAGCTCGGCCGCATCCTCTGCGCTGCGCTGGGTCAGGGGGTCGTAGCGGCGCATGGCCCTGACGCGCCCCTCGGCGTACTCCACGCGGCAGGGGAGGCTGCCGTCGCCCGGCGGAAACACGTCCAGCACGGCGCCGTGCAGCGCCACCTCGCCCGGCTCGTCCACCCGGTCGTCGAACAGGTAGCCCAGCTGTGCGAGACGCCGGCTGATCGTGTCCTCGTCGAAAGGATCGCCCGACCGCAGGGTCAGGCCCGCCGAAGCTTCCACTGGCGGGAGATACTGGCCCAGGGCCTCGACGCTCGCCACGAGCAGGCGCGGTCCGGCTGCGGGGCGGGAAAGGCGCGCCAGCATCGCCATGCGCGTTCCCATGACGGCCCGCGAGGGCGAGGCGCGGTCATAGGGTAGGCAGTCCCAGGCGGGCAGCAGCAGCGCCTCCAGCCCTGGCTCCAGGGCACGGACAGCCAGGGCGATGCGGCCGGCCCGTGCTTCGCTGCGAGATACGTAGACCACACCGGCCGCGCCGGCTTCCGTGGCGCGCTCAATCAACCATGCGGACAGCCGGCCATCCGGTTCCGATGCGATCATCGTCATTCTCGCCCCGTGCGTGAACTGCAGCTCCATCAGTGGTGGAACGCCGGCAGCGACGGTGAAAGGCAATGATTTCAGCGCATCTGCGATAGCGTCATGGTGAGCGAGGTGGTCCTGGTGCAAATCCATGACGGTGTTGATGGGATACGGCGTCGCTGGGGCCTTGTTACGGAAGGCGCTTTTGGCCGGAAGGAGGCGGCCGGGCCAGGCTGGGCGGATGGACCGGATGCCCTTGAGCAGGCGCTGCACGACTGGCGGCCGCTCCAGGGCACGAATCTCGTGCATCACAGCGGCCGCGGGGTCCGATACGTGGAGATCCGCTACAGCGAGCGGCTGGCCCAGATCGGGATCGGAGCCGTTGGCCGGCAGCACCGGCGACAGCTACGACCATGCGCTGTTGAGAGCGTCATCGGCCTGTTCAAGACGGGGGTCATCCGCCGCCGTGGCCCGTGGCGGGGCCTTGAGGGGATCTACTTCAACGACTATCCCGCCGGGATGGTGTTCAGCGGCGGCACGCAGGCTTCGGCCAAGGTCATGAGGCTGCTGGTCTATGTTCTGAAGGGCGGCTGGACAACCAGGGCAAGCAGGCGCTGATCGCGGGCGCGACCGAGATCCTTGGCCGCCATGCAGGTATCGGGGGCCGGATTCCGGCCTGTGTGGTCATCCGGGAGGTGCCGGAAAGCAACTGGGGCATCTTCGGCGCGGCCGTAAGCCTGGAGGCCCTTCGCGCATCGCCGAAGGGCGCGCCGCCTATCCAGGATGCGCCTTCGGAGCACCGCGGCCAGGCCGCCCAGGATGCCAGCCTCAATGGTCTGCCTTCTCGGACGCCACCAACCGCCGCCCCAGGCGTTTCACCGGAAGAAGGGAGTCTGCCATGAGCGAAACCAGCAAGCCTGCCCAACCCGCAACCGAGAAGGAGGAAAGCCTGGAAGAGCGCGCCCTCCGGATGGAGCAGCGACGGGTTGGGCCGGAGGATGAGGTGCGGAAGTCGCCGGAAGGGCCGGGCGCACAGGTCTCGCCCGATATCGAGCCTTCGGGAAGCTGAAGGAAAGCTCGCGCCTGGAAAGGAGCAGGCCTTGATCGTCTTCCTGGATTTCGAGGCCAGCGGCCTCGGCAAGCGGGGCTTTCCAATCGAGGTCGGCTGGGTGGGGGAGGACGGCATGGAGGAAGGCCATTTGATCCGCCCTGCCCCTGGGTGGGATGAATGGGATGCGCAGGCGGAGCGGATCCACGGCATCACGCGCGACCGGCTGCTGCGCGAGGGAGCGCCGCATGACGCCGTGGCCCGCCGCATGCTCGACGTCCTGTCGGGGCACCAGCTCTTCGCCTCTGCACCGTCCTGGGACGGCCAGTGGCTGAGCAAGCTGCTGCGCGCGGCCGGGCTGCCGCGCCATGCGCTGCGCCTGCGCGATACGGAGGAAGCACAGCGCGCCACGGCTCTTGCCGTGCTGGAGCGATCCTCCATGACGGCCGAAGCGCAGGCGCAGCAGGCCGAGGCCCTGCTGCAGGCGGCGCGGACGGCCAAGGAGCGGCAGGGCACCCCGACGCACCGTGCGGTGGAGGATGCCCGGCAGGAGCTGCAGCTTTGGCAATCTGTCCGCCGCCAGGCAGAGCAGGCCGCCAGGCCCCTCGCCTGACCCATGCGCACCGACAACCCTGTCGGTTCAGGCCGTGCCGCCCGAGCGGGAGGCTTTCTGCTGCCCTGGCCCGCGCAGAACTGGATCGAGAGCCTGGCTCTGGGCTTCATGCAGCCCGCCGGCATGCGGCCCATCGGTTTTCTGCAGCCTGTGGGTGAAGCGGCGCTGGTGTCGGCGGACTCTGTGTCCTGGCAGATCTTCAAGAACCCCCTGGCTCTCTTCATCGGCGGCGTCGCGGCGGTCGTGCTGGAGCTGGCGGAGCCGCGTGTCCGGTCCGGCGTCTGGAATCACACCACGTTCCGCACCGAGCCGGTCCGGCGCCTACAAAGGACCGGGCTGGCCGCGATGGTGACGGTGTATGGTGCGCGCAGCGTGGCGGAGGAGATGATCGCCCAGATCCGGCAGGCGCATGAGCGTGTGCAGGGCGTGACAGAGTCCGGAGCCCCCTACAGCGCCGCAGACCCTGCCCTGCTGAACTGGGTCCAGGCCACCGCCTGCTACGGCTTCCTGGAAGCCTATTGCGCCTATGTGCGCCCGCTCTCCTTGCATGAGCGTGACTGTTTCCTGCGGGAGGCCGAGCCCGCCGCCATGCTCTACGGTGCCTTGGGCGCGCCACGGTCCCGCGCGGAGATGGTGGCGCAGTTCACGGCCATGCGCCCTTGTCTGGAGCCTTCCGGCATCCTCCGGGAGTTCCTGGGCATCATGCGGGGCGCGCCTGTCCTGCCCGCGCCCCTGCGTCCCCTGCAGCGGCTGATGGTGCGCGCGGCCCTGGCCATCCTGCCGGGCTGGGTGCGTGGCACGCTCCTGCTCGACGGGCATCTGCGTCCCTGGGAGCAACGCCTGCTCCGTGCAGCGGGCGGCATGGCGGACCGGCTGATCTTGCGCGGAGCTCCTCCGGCCGAGGCCTGCCGCCGGCTGGGCCTGCCGGATCGCTATCTCTACGACGCGCCGCGCCCGGCGATTCTGCCGTCCTGCGGTTGGGATTTCTGATCTCGCCTACCTTGCCTCAGCCACTCTCTCCAGCCAGGAGCAGAAAGGGTCAGTCAGGCACCGGCGCCCTGGAAGCGAGACCATTCAGCACGCCGCCCAGCTTGTCCGGGTTGCGGACGATATAGATCGCAGCGATACAGCCGTCCTGGAGTTCCAGCGCGGTTGTCTGCGGCAGCCCGTCCGCCTCCTGCGTGACAAAGCCGGGCAAGCCGTTGATGCGGCCCAGGTGCAGCAGCGGGGTCAGGCCAAGAACTCCCTTGCGCACCAGCCCACCGAAAAAACGCGCCACCCGGTCCGCCCCCAGGATGGGATTCAGCGCGGCGTTGCGCAGACCGCCACCATCGGTATGCAGCACCACATCATGCGCCAGCAGGGCGCGCAGCCTGGTCTCGTCGCCTTGACGGGAGGCGGCAAGGAAGGCTGTCGCCACCCGCTGCGCCTCTGCCTCCGGCACCGCTTGGCGGAGGCGCGGCACCTCCAGATGCGTGCGGGCACGGGTAGCCAGCTTGCGGCAGGCGGCCTCGCTGCGCCCTAGCAACGCTGCGATATCGGCAAAAGGCGTCTCAAACAGGTCGTGCAGGATGAACACAGCGCGTTCGGATGGGGAAAGCCGCTGCAATGTGAGGAGGAAAGCCACCGAGAGATCCTGGGCATGCTCATGCGCCGCCTGCTGCGGCGGCGTCTCGGACTCCAGCAGCGGCTCCGGCAGCCAGGGACCAACGTAGCGCTCGCGGCGGTGCCGGGCAGAGCGAAGATGATCGAGGCTGAGGCGCGCAGCGACGGTCAGCAGCCAGGCCCGCGGCGCGGCGATCGTGCTCCGCTCGGCCGCGTTCCAGCGCAGGAAAGCCTCCTGCGCGATGTCCTCTGCCGTGGCGTGGGAGCCGGTCATGCGGTAGGCGAGCCCGACCAGCTCCGACCGCAGCGCCATGAAGGTCGCTGCGGGGCCGGGAGCGCCGGTCTCAGACGAGCCGCGGCTCAGGCTGCCGCCTCGGCGGGGGCCTGACCTGGGATGCTGCGAAAGCCGATCGCCAAGCGGTTCCAGGCGTTGATGGTGCCGATCAGCACGCTCAGCGACACGATCTCGGGCTCCGTGAAATGCGGATGCAGGCCTTCGTAATCCGCCTCGGGCGCGTGAGTCTGGGCAACAAGGGTCAGTGCCTCGGTCCAGGCCAGGGCCGCGCGTTCGCGAGGGGTATAGTGCGGCGCTTCCCGCCAGGCATCCAGCAAGAACAGGCGGGCCGGATCTTCACCAGCTTTCAGTGCGTCATGCGTGTGCATGGCTATGCAGAAAGCGCACCCATTGATCTGCGATGCACGGGTCTTTACCAGCTCGATCAATCCATGCTCCAGGCCGCTCTGGCTCACGGCGCGCTCCAGGCCCATCATGGCCTGCATCAGTTTCGGGGCTTGGGTGTAGTAGTTCATCCGGGGCGTCATGACGCTCTCCTCAGGGGTGGTCTGCCCTGAAGACGAGATGCGGGATGCGGATGTGACAGCGGCCAGGATGTTTTTCGTGCTGCCTCCGCTTGGCCAGTCGATGGGTGTGATAGCAGGCCTTTCGATCGTCTGGCTGCTGTCTTGCCTCTAAAAGGCTGCCCCTGCTGCCCTCCTGCTAATTCAAGCACTTGGCTTGCGCAGCAAGCCAGCGGGACGGCTTCCCGGAGGCCTGCCTCTTCGTCAGGCCGGTCATGGCGCGCCTGTTGCCTTAGCCTCCCCCGTATGGCTGCAAGCTTTTTGGTTCGAATTCGAAACACAAAATATTGAGTTTTATCTCCTTAATGAGATGTGCCAGCGTCGAGCTCAGGCTTCGCGAGGGCTGTTCCGCCACTGTGCGGCCTTCGGTGAGGAGAGGAGCGAGGAAGACACCTCGCGCGGCGCCACACAGCTGGGGAGGTCGTTCATGCGCGTCATCACGCCGCTCAACACAGAAGTGGATGTTCCGAACAGCTTGTCTGAGGACCGGCCTTATTTCGGGGTCGCCGACATCGGCGAGGCTGTGAAGTACTATCGGCGGCAAGGCTACGTGGTCATTCGCGGATTGCTTCAGCCAGATCTGTGCGACGCCATCCGCGCTGCCTATCTTTCCGAGGTTCGGCCCTCGCGCGTGCCCATCCTCCGCCAAAAGAACATGCGCTACGAGCGCAACAGCTTCGACAGGGATGGCTTTCTAGATAATCCGATCTTCAATGTGCAGGATCTCGAGACCGGCCGTTTCGGCCAGTTCAAGCGCAGCGCGCTGTTGGGTCTTGTACAGAAGGACGTCGCCCGGACAACCGCGGCGCTTGCAGGTGTCGGCCGTACCAAGCTGATCCAGAGCATGTTCTTCGAGGCCCCGGTCGGCACCTGGGCGCATCAGGACAGCTACTATCAGGACAGCGCCTCGGGGCTAGGCCGGTGCGTCGCCGGTTGGTACGCGTTGGAGGATGTGGATGCAGCCGCGGGCCGCTTCTATGTCTGCCCGGGCAGTCACCGCACCGTTCCGGTGTTGCGTAACGCGGGTGAGTTGGACTTCGCCACGGGCCATGACCGCTACAGGAAGGCGGTGCTCGAGACCATTCGCCATTTCGATCTGGAATTCCGCGCACCCTATCTGGCCAAAGGCGATGTGCTGTTCTGGTCCTCCCTAACCGTCCACGGCAGTTTCGCCCCATCGGGGAGCGGCGTTTCTCGCACCTCCCTGACCGCCCATTACCTGCCGGCCGATGACGAGATGCTACAATTCCATACCAGGATCCGCCGTCAGAAGATCATCTGGGTGGAGGGCATGCCGGTGGCGCAGCTGCACGACCAGGACAAGCTGCACAACCGCCTCCTGCGCGACATGGCGGCTCATGCTCCTGGGCCTTATGCAGCGGCGCGCAAGCTGGCGATGCGAGGGCTTTTCCTTGCCAGCAAGCTGAAGCCATCGCAGCAGGCCCCATCAACTCTCATGCCATGAAGCTTTCTTCGAACCCTTGTTGGGTATGACCCGAGCGATCAGCTTGCAAGCTACGGGCGCGTTTTTCTGCCTTTGGAAGGCGGTCTTATCCGGGGCAGGCCGCGGCCCGCGGTCTCAGCATTTCCAGCGGCCTCTCCAGGCTGACCGGAACAGGCAGGCATTTGTCGCCTGAACCCGTCGGCTGCCGACCACAGCACCGTGAGCCAACCGCAGCAGAATGGGAGCCTCTTCCAGCCGTGTAACCGCCTCCTGCACCGTCGAACGCGGCCTGCGCCCGGTCTAGGCGATCTGCTGGAACAAGGGATCGCACGCCCCGCTCCTTCCCGTCCCTGGGTACAGCAGCGTCCAGCGCACGCTCAGGCCGGCCTCGCGCAATCCGCGCCTGTGCTGGCCTGAGTTACGACGGTAGGTATCACGCTCCCGTCGGCGAACTGCGTCCATGATCTTGATGCAGGCGGTATGGCCGAGCGCCTTCCGTTGCCAGGAGACAGGGGGTACTCAGCCGGCACGTGGGGGCCGGTAATGGTGGACGAGTATCCTCTCTCCTGCATTGGTAGCCTATAGCAGGCCGAACTCTCCCAGTTGCAGGTTGGCGCTCACGCCGAAAGGCTCGACAGGGAAGGATACGCGCCAGGAAAATGTAGAGGTCCTGCCTTTTGCAGGCTGCCGGAAAAGCTCTCCGGTGGGCGCCGTGAGACCTCTTACGTTTCCACGTCTCTTCGGATCTGGATCTCCCTGGCGCGAAGCAAGAGTCTAGGGCGCGTGTCGCAGAGTCTCTGTCTTCTGTTCCGCCTATCCCTTTTCGTCATTTTCCAGAATACGGGCAATTTCCTGAAGGCGCCGGCGCATTTGAATGAGTTCGCGGATTGCCTTTCGCCGCGCCTCTCGCAGCCGGCGCTGCTCTGCCATCAGGTCAGCCAGGTTGACGGTTGAAGGGCTCCGCTTGGCCAACTCCTTCCTCAACGCCATGATCTGGGAGCGAGTCGCACTTTGGCTGACAAGCCCCCTTTGACGTGCCACCCTCACCTGCTCAGGAGGCATCAACGCCAGCTGATAGGCTGCGCTGTAGGAGCCAGGGCAGTCCTCGATCGGCACGCGCCCGCTGTCGATCATCTCAGCCACTCGTTTGAACTGGCTTGCCACGGGCGCGCTGAAAGGGAAGAGGCGGGCAAAGCCCTCCTGCAGTGCGTCGCGCTCTGCCTTCGTGTGCAGGACTTCGTCCAACGCATTCAACGCCCGGCCAATCTCGATAAAGGCCTGCTTGGCGCTCCCCCAGGCCGCATTAACCTCGCGGCGCGCCTCTAGTAGCAGCCGTACTCGTTCCGGGCTGTCCGGCAAGTCTGTGCCAGCGAACACATCCCGAATCGCATCGACCAGGTCGGCCGAGACCTGCACCATCTTGTCGATCTGTGCAGGCCGCAGATCAGCAGGGGCAGCGTCGGCGGGAGCGAGGGTGCGCGCCTTGCGGAGGGAAATCCCCTTCACAGCTTGGCCTCGCGAGCGACATAGCTCCACAGACCGTCGAAGGTCTCGGTGCTGGCGGCTTTGCTCAGGTCGGCAATGGCAAGGCCCTTGCTCGATGCTTCCGCGATCTCTTCCAAGGGCGGAATCTCGACCGGACAGATAGCACCCAGTGCCAGAAGCTTTGTGCGGATTGCGCCGAAAGAGCGCGTACGCCGGTTGGCGCGGTTCATCACAAAGGCCGCATGCACCTTGGCCGCGGCCAGCCGCTGCATCCAGGGTGCGGCAGAGTCCAGATCGTCCTGTGAGGGCTGACATGGAATCAAAAGCAGATCCGCCTCGCCGCTGAGGCTCAAGATGGCGCTGATATTGATTTCGATGCTGGGCGGCGTGTCGATCACGATTACATCGGCTCCGCTGCTCTTCGCCCGGCGAATGGCACCGCGCCAGTCGCCGAGGTCAGCCTCCTGGACTGGCACGGCCAGGCAATCAGGGAACGTCTCGCGGATACGCTCGCGGCGCTCAGCCCAGGTCGCCAAGGTCCGCTGCGCGTCAAAATCGAGGCCAAGTACCTTCTTGCCCGAGTGCGCCGCGCACACGAGAAGATTGCGGCAGAGCGTGGATTTTCCGACCCCGCCTTTTGGGCTGGATGCCATGATGATGCGCGTTTTAGACATAGTCCCCTCTTCTGATGCGAGCGCAACATGCCTGTCAGAGCGACTCAGCACGAGAGGAATTTTTTACCGCGTAAAACGCCGCTCGCCCTTCGTGCCTGTTTTCGTGGCTTGATCCCACGGATGTTTGGCTGCCGCTTGCTTGGCGGCCCCAGGGGACAAGGAAGCCTGTCTACACTCGCTTCTGACGATAATATCCGTCCAGTCAACGCAGCAGCAATCAGTGGGGCGGTGGAATCAATTCTTGGCAGTGCCTCGCACGGCGCAGGACAGCTTTTGCCAGGCCAGGGTCAATCTGACAAGATGACACACCAGACCGCAAAACCCCGGTAGATCTCCGGCGGTTTCCTGTTGTTGGCCGCACGTTCTCCAAGGCTCTCAATCTGGCTTGAGCCCACCGGCTGGAGGGGATATACTGCATGGATATACAGGAAGAGGGCCATGACCCGAACCGCGCTGTTCTTGAGTAACCGCACCCAGGCTGTCCGCCTGCCGAAGGATGTTGCTTTCCCGCCGGAGGTGCGCGAGGTGAGCATCATCCGTGACGGTGCGCGGGTCATTATTGCCCCGGTCGACGCAGTGTGGGACGATTTCTTCGCGGCACCTGGCGCCGATCTCGGCGAGAGGGCGCAGCCCGCGCATCAGGAGCGGGAAGCTTTCTGATGCTGCGCCACATGCTGGACACCAATCTGTGCATCCGGCTCCTACGCGACCGCCCGCAAGGGCTGCGGCCCCGCTTCAATGCGGAGGCGGACACGCTGTGCATCACGACCATCACCCTGACAGAGCTGCTGCACGGCGCGGCCCGCTCCGCCCGCCCGAGTGAAAATCGCCGGCAAGTGGAAAGCTTTGCCCGCCGTCTCGTCGTGCTCCCCTTCGACGAGGATGCCGCTGCGCATGCCGCCGACATCTATACCGATCTCGGCCGCCGAGGCCTGCTGATCGGCCCCTATGACATCCTGATCGCCGGGCATGCACGCAGCCGCGGACTGGTGGTCGTGACGGGTAATCTGGGCGAATTCCAACGCGTTGACGGGCTGCGCTCAGAAGATTGGCTCGCGACCTGACGTCATGCAGACGTGGGAAGTCGACAAGACCAGAATAATTTTGGTGTATCAGGCCATGCAAACATAAAAGAAAGTTGGATTTTTAACGTTCTTTACTGCGACGCCGCCTTTTGCGTGGCCAGAGACAGCACAGTGCCGTCTCGGTGACCAGCAGGGCGGCGCGATACGCTTTCCCCCCTCCTGCTGATGTTCTCCCATTGCCTGCTATTGGTGGTCCTGCTGCTCACTATTGCGCCTGCCCTTGCCGCGTATCCTCTGGTCCAGGTGTCGGCATCCAGGCTGGCGGTATCCTGCGCTGCCCGCCCCGGAGCGCCAGCAGGTTCGGGTGGTGCTGGAAGACACCGGCCACTATGGCCGCACAAGTAGGCCGGGCCTGAACCCGGGTGCTCGATGTGAATATCAAGCTGGTGCGCTGCGGTGCCGCATGGGTCTATCACCATTGTGACCAGGATCCGACGCTGCCGCCGCTGGAGGCGGAGGCCCGCCAGGCGAAGCGTGGCCTCTGGATCTTGCTGGCCAGTGAGCAGGTGCCGCCTTGGGCCCGGCGGCGGAAGGGTGGCTAGGCCATGGCATAGCCACAAGGAGCGGGGAGGCTAGTACCAAGTCTCCATGACAGCACTCCTGAGCTCATTTTCGCAGGCCGTTGGCCATGATCTTCCAGAGCTGTTGGATGAAGATGTTTCAGGCGAAGCCGCCGTCGTCAACGATGCCGGCACCGGCTTTGAAGACCTGGTTGGCTGGCCAGCTGTCGCGCATGAGCTGCCAGACGTTTTCGACCGGATTCGGCGCCGGGGAGCAAGGCGGCAAGGGCAGGAGGGCGATGTTGGCAGGCACGGCGCGCTTGGCGCTGGTGTGCCAGCCAGCCTGATCTACGGCGGGCACGGCGTGGGCGCCCGGTGCAGCAGTCTGGAAAATCCCGGTCAGGTGCAGTTCTACGGCCGCGACGTGGTAGGAGGGAAGAATCAAGCCTGCGCCCTTTCCTGCGCATGCGCATCGAAGTCACTTCGGCAGGGCCACCGCTGCCGCCATGGTAAATTTCACACCGTTGCGCGCTTTGAAGCAAACCAGCGGCCCAGCAGAAGGCCACAACAAGTCTATCTGAAGAGAATTGGTATCATCGATCCAGAAGAGGATGGCGGCGAGGCAAGTAGCGGACAGAAAGGTGTGAGCGCAGCGGTCATGGAGCGTGGCGATGCGGCGCCACCCCTTGAGCTTGCTGAACACGATCTCGATGCGGTGCCGCTGGCGGTAGAGCATTCTGTCATGCGCGATGCGCTGCTTGCGGCCGCGGCGCAAGGGAATGCGAGGCTCGATGCCGTGATCGGCCAGGCTGGCGAAAGCGACCGCTGTCACAGCCCCTGTCGCCGACCAGGGCGCGGGCGGACGGCAGGGCGCCCAGCATCAGCGCGGCATCCGTATGGTCGCTCATCCGGTCCTTCGGAGAGCAGCATGATGAGCGGGCGGCCTTGGCCATCAGGGACGGCGTGAGGCTTGGAACTCAGGCCCGACCCTGGGGCGCCCGACAGAACAGGGAACAGCCCGCTTTTGAGCAGGCTGGCGGCTGTGCGGCGCACCTTGAGGTGAGTACGATCATCAGCGGGTCCGGCTGCCCTTCGCTGCCGGCCAGCCCGGCGAAGGTACGGTTGAAGATACCCATGCGCCTCCAGCGGACGAGGCGGCGGTTGCACAGCGTCTTGTGCGGTCCCACTCGACAGGCACATCGCGCCGGCGAACCTGCATGAGCCAGAACAGGCCCGCCAACGCAGCACCTCCGGCAACCATGGAAGCACAGCAGCATCGAAGCACGAGAGGCTCGTTGATAGGTCCTGAGCCTTAGCTGCGGCGGATCTTGCGCCCCATCACCTCCAGAACGGCGCCAACCAGCGGCCCAGGTCAGACCCAGCATTCCGCATGCTCGTCATCCTCGCCTCCAGCAGGCAACGTCGGACAGGAGGGACTTACAATTAATCCAAAATGTCCAGCTAATGCTGAATTCTTGGCGCCAAGCCTTGGTGAAGTCTCTCGGTATCCGGGCTTTTCACCTGTTCTTGAATAGCCCTGGCATCTGGCAAGAGTGAACCATGGCCGAACACCATGGGCCCTTATCATCATATGCCGCGACAAGAAGACGCGAGGCCCTCGGCAAGCGGGACTGCCGGATACGGGAACGATAGATCATCGGCTTCCGAGAGCCGACCTCGCCCGGGAATGCTGCTCCTCATGAGTTGCGCGGCCATGCTGAGCCTGGGCGGCGGGGCTGTGGTCTATCTGCCGCACTGGCTCGGCCAGTATTATGATGGCCCGAACGCCGGGCGCGGGCAGGAGGCGCCGCGGCTCGTCCTCTCCGCCGACGCGGCGCCCACTTGGCGGACTGCTGCCACCGGCGACACGCCGCCGGCGCCAACACCCCTGGATGTCGCGCAGGCGCCGGCCCGGCCCACGCAGGAGCAGGAGGACGTCACGGCATTGCAGGCCGAGATTTCGCGGCTGCTCACCATGGCCAGCCAACTGGATCAGGAACTGGCTCTGCTGGAGGCCGCCGCTGAGGCACCTGAGGCCGAGATGCCCAAAGAGGGGATGCCCGAGGACAAGGTGCCCAGGGACGATGTCAGTAGCCCGGCCGGCAGGATGGATGCGGCGGCCACCGGGCTTCGGGGAATGGAGGAGCCGGCGCTGCCGCCGCAAGCTTCCGCCATCTCGGGCAGCTTCCCGTATCAGCTTGATTTCGCCCGCAGCGACGACGCGCACTTCGGCGAACACACGGACCATGTTCCGCTTGCCGGCCCAGGATCTGAACCAGAGTCCGGCCCCGATCCACTCCCGGTGATTGCTCCGGAAACGCCTGTCCCACAATCCCCGCGCGCGCCCGAAAGCTCCCCGGCAGACTTGGATGTGGCTGTCTCCACCCCGGCACCGGACGAGCAAGCATTGCCCGTGGTACGCGCCGAACAGCACGAGAAAAGCACGGAGGCCGTGGAGCCCTCCACCGACGTGCCCGCCTCCCCTGAGTCCGAGGCGGTCCAGGCCCCACCGCCGGAAGCACCACAGCCCGGAGAGAACCTTCGGGATTCGCCCGACCTTGTCTCCAGCGATCGGCCCGCGCCAAGGGATGCGGAGCCTCACGGTGCGCCGCAGGCTGCACCCGAGGATGCGCCCTTGGCGGCCATGCCCCAGGGCCCACAGGAGGAGGCCGCATCCGCGCCGCCTCCTGCCCCGGAGGTGACGGCAGAGGATCCTGGTCCGGAGAATCGCGCCGAACCCACGACGCCGCCGCAGGCAGAGGCTGTTCCTCCTGGCGTGGTGGAGCGTGCCGAGCCGGAAGCGGCACGGACCAAAGCTCCCGCATCGCAGAGCGCCGCCGAGGCCGCCGCACCGGCAAGGGACCTGGCCTCTCCGGTTGCGCCAGAGGCCATCTCACCATCCGGCGGCCCGCCAGAAGCCAGCTTGGCAGCGGGCCAGGAAGCCGCCCGCCCGCCCGCGGAGAAAGCGGGAGCCGTGGCGCCCGTGCCACCCGCTCCGCCTCCTCCGGCGCTCTCCGCCCCCTCGCTCTCCGCAGAGGAAAAGGCGGCGCTGCTGAAGCAGGCGGAGGAGAAGCTGGCCCTTGGCGACATTGCAGCCGCCCGCCTGCTGTACCAGCAGGCGGCGCAAGCCGGCAGCAGTCAGGCCGCCGTCGCCCTCAGCCGGACCTATCAGCCGGATTTCCTGAAAGGCCTCGGTGCGGAGGGCACACCCTCCGACCCCCTGCTGGCTCTTGTCTGGGCCCGCCGCGCGGAGGCTCTGGCCAAGGCCGAGCCAGTGCCTGAGCCGCAGCTCATGGCGCCCCCGCAGCCGCCACAAGCCGCGCCCGCCCCCGCGACGGCCCCGGAACCGGTTCCTGGAACGGCTTCCGCATCCGGACCCGAACCAGCTCGGGCTGCAGCGCCGGCGCAAGCGCCGGTGGCTACCTCCGCCCCCCCGCCGCGCCCTCGCCCCACTGGATCCCCGGAAAGGCTGGAGGCGGTGATCCGGCGCGCCGACGAGATGCTGGCGCTGCGCGACATCTCGGCTGCCAGGCGACTCTACGCCTATGCCGCCGAGGCCGGCAGCGGAAAGGCCGCCGCGGCGCTGGGCCAGACCTACGACCCGGCGTTCCTGGACAGGATCGGTGCCCAGGGCATCCGCCCTGATCCTGCCCTGGCCGTCCGGTGGTACCGGCAGGCCATGTCGCTGGGGGAGGCGCAGGTCGCTCCCGCATTGTCGCGCCTGGAACGGCGCTGAGCGCCTTCGCAAAGCATGGAGAACCCCCGGACTATGCCCTCGCACTCCTTCGGCCGGCGTGCCGCCCTGATGTCCGGTGCTTTGACCCTCCTGGGAGGACCAGCGGCCTGGGCGCAGGGTAGCGGCCCCTGGCGCAGCGCGGCGGAAGCGACGCGGGAGGTGAATGCCGGCACCGTCGGCGTGATTTCCGGCGGCGTCGATGGCACCTACATCCGCATTGCCACCGATCTGGCCGCGGTGCTCGACGAGGGCGAGTACCTGCGTGTCCTGCCTGTCATCGGCAAGGGCTCGATGCAGAACATCTCGGACCTGCTCTACCTGCGGGGCATCGACATCGCCATCGTCCAGTCCGACGTGCTGGCGGCGGTGATGCGGGACCGGCTGTTCCCCGGCGTCAGCCAGCTCGTGCAGTACGTCGCCAAGCTCTACGACGAGGAGGTGCATATCCTCACGCGCCCGGACATCATGCGGGTGGAGGACCTTGCCGGCCAGCCTGTGAACGTGGACCTGCCCGGCAGCGGCACGGCGATGACGGCCTCCCTTATCTTCGGCAGCCTGGACCTGGAGGTAAAGGCGGTGCACGCGCCGCAGGACGTGGCGCTGGAGCGCCTGCGGCGGGGTGAGATCGCTGCGCTGGTCTATGTCACCGGCAAGCCCGCCCGCCTGTTCTCGGGCGTGCGGGCGGAGGAGGGGCTGCATCTGCTTTCCCTGCCGCTGGCGCCGCCCTTGCTGCAGACCTACCTACCGGCGCCCATCGATCATGCCGATTATCCCAACCTTGTGGCCGAGGGCAGCCCGGTGCAGACGGTTGCGGTGGGAGCGGTGCTGGCGGTCTATGCCTGGAAGCCGGGAACCGAGCGGCACGGCAAGTTGGTGCGTTTCCTGCAGCGCTTCAACCAGAAGTTCCCGATGCTGCTGCAGCCGCCGCGCCATCCGAAATGGCGCGAGGTCAACCTGACCGCGCAGGTGCCCGGCTGGACCCGCTTCAGCCCGTGAGGCGGACCGCCGCCGCCTGGCGTCCGATGGAGGCCGGCGGCTGCGGCGCCCCTGCGGCTGGCGCTGCGGCACATGGTGCGCGATCTTGCCGATCCGCACGTCGCTCATACCAACTTTCTTCGGATAGACTTGTTATGGCATTCTGCCGGGCCGCCGGTCTGCTTCAAGGCGCGGAACGGTGTGGAGTTCGCCATGGCGGCAGCGGTGGCCCTGCGAATGGTGACTTCGTCAGCGGGGTCGTGCGCAAGCAGGCGGATCAGAAAGGCTTCCAGGTCCTGTCACGCCGCAGGATGGTGGAGAGAGCCTTCGGCTGGATGATCCGCTGGAGCCGCCTGGTTCGTGACTATGAGCGCCGCTGTGACGTCTCCGAAGCCATGATCCACGTCAGCATGGGCGCACTCCTCCTCAGGCGCATTGCCCATCCATGACTATTCTCAAACGGGCATTGAGAAGGCCAACTCTCTCACCCCACATAGGCTGAGTTCACGTGGGAAGCTCAGTTCCGATTACCGTCGGTAATTCCCTGTCATATGTAATGATACCAGGCGGAATCCCTTCGGGCCCGCCACGTCTTCCGAAGTAGATGCTCTCTGCCCGTGAATTAGTATCTGAAGCTGTAAGTCCTGGCCACGATCTATATTCTTCGGAAAGGCAAACCACAGATAAAAATATCCTTGCCTTTTCCCCTTCATATCAGGCGCTATCTTGATGTCGGCGTCAGTCCCGTTGGCCTTGATATGAAGTGGACAGTCTGGCGCATCGACACACGCGGGTAGATCCAGCGCTCCTTCCAGTTTTATGCCATCGAAGTCCGACCAATTCGTACGGCTAGGTAACGTAAGGCGTGCCTCCTGAGCGAGCCAAGTTCCTTGCGGATCATTCTTCGACCACCCCTCCTCAAGCGCGTGCTGGCCTAGCTGGTTTATAGTGAAGGACAACTTCCGTGCGTCAGGCTTGTCGCCGAAAGAAAAATTTTGCCACTTCAACTCCAGAAGCTCTGCAGCCAATACTTCTGCCTTGTTCTTCCAATCCAGGCTTTGTGGCAACAAAGGCCCATCGATGCGGAAACTGGGTAGCGCCATCTCCAAAGCTCGGGCAAAATCCAGCCGCTCGTCTTTCGGCCGGTGGCCTGCTATCTGCTGATATAGTGCCTCGAGTTCATCCAGATAGCGCGATAAAGCCAGATGCGGTCGCAGAAGAGTTCGCGTCCGGGCAAAATCCTCAGGATTGTACAAATCAAGCTCGGCGCTGACTGATGCTGCTTCAGAAGGTAGACGGCGTATAGATGAGCCGAAATTTCTCAGGAACCAGGATGTGGCTACATCAGGCGTAATCAATCCCGCAATTCCGTTTTCATCCGCACAAAGCACCGGGCGGTTAGCACAAATTGCTTCCATCGCGGCTTTTCCGCTTGTTACCACAAGATCATTTTGTTCAAAGATTTTGTGCAGCGTGGAAGAAAGCCTTCCAACTCCACCACCAACAATTTCTACATCAAGGCCCCTTTCTTGACAGGCTTCCCTCACAACATTGACATGCTGAGCATTGTACTTCGCAACCACCAGTACCCGGCGAAGCTGCGCCGGGGGTGGAGCCTCCTGAAAGGGTAAGCCACTAGCATTATGCAGAGTGTACACTCGCGCTGGGTCAATGCCAGGCGAGGCAAGTATACGATTCCGGCTCGGGATACTGTGGGCAACGTAGAGCCCAATACTGTTTAAAACCGGCGGCTCATCATGCCAGGAAATTGCATCATGGCAGAACCACAGAGCAGGCACTTCAGGAAAGAGGGTGCGCACAATAAGGAATGGTGTGGTGTGGTGACCATGCAAGATATCTGGATCGAAGTGGCTGAGCGCTTCAATCCGCTCGGTCACCAACACACCAGCTTTGCGCAGATCAATCGCAAGGCCCCCTAAGGGTGATGTGACATAGACGGCCACTTGGTGGCCTCGCTCGACTAATCCCCGAGCAACTTCTGATGTGACAATCTCAGTACCAGAGCGCTGATCAAGCCGAATGTTTGTGATGATAATGCGCATGCGACCACCTCATCGATGCATCCTATCGGCGGAAATGCGCTCTGTGACCATCCTCTTTAAGGATCAAGATGAGGCACATGGCCAAGTAGCAAAAGCTAGCGATGGTTGATTGAGCAGCCCACGTGCTCCGCCAAGTTGGCCAGTCCGCATTGATGCGGCGGGTGAGGGCGATGAAGTCGCCAATGTCGGCCAATGCATTGCGGCCATGATCGGCCCACCACCAGGCAGTTGCCTCGGCCGCGCCCTTACGCTCTCTTGCTGTCGCTGAATTACGCGACGAACTGCATCGTCATTCTGGCGCAGCCGTGAAGAACCTGACCCATAGCGCATGCCTCGCAGCATGGTGCTGAAGGGTACCACGACATTCCGGGACTAAGGAGGCGGCAGCGGTCACTCGATGCCGCTGCCCATGTCGGCCCCGATAAAGGCGCCGGTTCGCTCGTAATGCTGCGCCAGGAGGGCGACAGCCTTGTCGGCATCGCGGTTCAGCGCCGCACGGGCGAGTATGACATGTTCCGCTGCCACGTCGCGGCCCGGATAGGCCAAGGTGTTGGAAAGCGCCCGATAACGCTGCGCTTCCTCCCGCAGCCGGTCACAGAAGGCCAGCAGGGGCGGCGCCCCGCAGGCGGACAGCAGGGCCTGATGGAACCGCAGGTGGCAGGCCTCCCAATCCGGGTTGCTGACGAAACGGTTCGGGTCGAGCGAGCGGGCGGCGCGATTCAGCCGGTGCTCGGCCAGGAGCAGCGCTTCCTCCCAGGCGGCATCGCCCCGCAGGATGGCTTCCCGCAGTGCCGCGCCTTCGGCCAGCACACGGCTACGGATCAGGCCATGGAGCTGGCCAAGCGCCGCCGCCGCAACGCGGAAGCCGCGATGCTCGATCTGCTCCGCAAGCCCCTCGGCGGCGAGGCGGGAGAGTGCCTCGCGCATGGGCGAGGCGCCGGCTCCGTAGCTCTCCGCCAAGTCGCGCAGCTTCAGCTTCTGGCCTGGCGGCAGTCGGCCAGAGAGGATGTCCTCTCGCAGCCGGCGGTGGACGGCTGTGGCAAGGGTCGGATCGCGCGCATCGGCGAAGGAAAAGGCTTGGGACATGGCCCGAGCATCATCGCTCCCCGGTTATGGACAGGCAAGTTTTCGGAATTCCAGCTTGACGAGGGAATAATTTCGATAAAACCTCTGCCAAAATTTTGGAGGAACGGTTTGTGCGCCTGATCGCTTTCCAGCACGAGGGACGCGCGGCCCTCGGTGCCCGGCTGGGCACGGAGGTCGTTCTCCTCGCCGACGTGGTGCCGGGCCTGCCGCAGGACCCTGCCCTGGCCCTGGCCGCGCTCGGGCTGCCGGAGGGCGCACCCGCCCTGGCCGCGCGCCTCGCCGATGCGCCGCGCCGGCCGCTCGCCGGGCTGACCCTGCTGCCCGTCATCCCGCGCCCCGGCAAGGTCGTCTGC
>NZ_JBHSCH010000028.1:0-48765 GCF_042651065.1 Teichococcus aestuarii | reverse complement strand
CGGCCTGCCGGCCAATGTGGGCCAGAGCGCCTCGCCCAGCGGCAGCCCGCTGGTGGCCTCGGTGAGCACCACCGAGCGGCACAACGCCACCGGCCGTGTCCCCGGCCCCGTGGGCAACAGCGCCTCGGCCCAGGGCGGCTTCGGCACCGGCCCGCGCCTCGGCTGAGGCGGCCAGGCCCACGATCCCGGGGCGCGCCTTCATCCTGGAGGCGCGCCCCAGGCGCATCATGGGGCCGGCTGGGGGCCGGTGCGGGCGAAGCGCGCCCGCTGCCAGGCCATCGCCAGCACCACCGCCAGCAGCCCCAACGAGACGGCCGCGACGGCCGCGTCGAACTCCCGCTCCACCGTGTTGGCGTAGAGGATGCCCACCAGCGCCCAGGCCACCGCCGCCGCGTACCAGGGCGAGCCCTGCGCCGCCCACAGCACCCCCAGCACCAGCCCCCCCGCGGCGAGCAGGATCAGCACCGCCGCCAGGGTCTCGCCCGCGCCGTCCGGCTGGATGGCGCCGCTGATCCGCGCCGCCCCCGCGATGTTGGCGAAGCTGGCCACGGAGACCCAGCCGGCCATCAGCCCCACCAGCGGGCGGATGATCCAGCGCTCCGGCCAGGCCGGGCCGCCCGCATGGGCCGGCAGGCGGCGGTTGATGAAGAAGGCGGTGAGGCTGGCGGCCAGCATCAGCAGGATGATCAGCACGAGGTGCCAGCCATTCTCGGTCAGCGCCGCCACCACCATCCAGAGGTTCGAGCAGGCGAAGGCGGCGGCCAGCGGCCAGCCCAGCCGGCGCGCCGCCAGGCTGTCCCGCCCGCCGGAGGGGAGGAGCTGCCAGATGCCCCAGGCGATGCCGAGGGCGAAGATCACCCCCCAGATGGAGAAGGCATAGCCCGCCGGCACCACCGGCGTCTGGCTGCGGGCCGACATCTCGGCCATGGTGTGGCCGATGCCGAAGACCGGCGCCATGGCGCCGGCCAGCGGCTGCAGGATGGGCAGCACCAGGTTCAGCAGGGTGCGGGTGTCGTCGCGGGTCATGCGGGCCTTCCGGTGCGGTGTGCCGGGGGGAGGCGCCTCCCCCGCTCTGGGCAACGCCAGAGGTGGCGGCCGGTTGGCCGGCTGTGAAGGCGCGTTCCGGACATGAAAACGCCCGCCCCGTCATCCGGGGCGGGCGCCGGCGTTCCAGCCCAGGGCCGTGCGGGGCCCGGGCGCACCGCTCAGGCCGCGGCCTGGTGCGGGATGCCCTTCTCGTCGAGCAGCGCGGTCAGCTCGCCGTTCTGGAACATCTCCATGATGATGTCGCAGCCGCCGACGAACTCGCCCTTCACGTAGAGCTGCGGAATGGTCGGCCAGTTGGTGAAGGCCTTGATGCCCTCGCGGATCTCGGCATCCTCCAGCACGTTCACGCCCTTGAAGGGCACGCCGACGTGGGAGAGGATCTGCACCACGCGGGCGCTGAAGCCGCATTGCGGGAAGACCGGCGTGCCCTTCATGTAGAGCACCACCGGGTTCTCGGTGATCTCGGACTGGATGCGGTCGAAGGTCGGGTTGCTCATCGGGAAATTCCTCAGGAGGCCGCTTGCGGGGCGGAGGTCTGCAGGGCGAGGGCGTGCAGCGCCCCGCCCATGCGGCCCTGGAGCGCCGCGTAGACGAGCTGGTGCTGCTGCACGCGGGAACGGCCGCGGAACGCCTCGGACACCACGGTGGCGGCGTAGTGGTCGCCATCCCCCGCGAGGTCCTCGATCGTCACCTGCGCGTCCGGCAGGGCCGCCTTGATCAGGGCTTCAATCTCGGCTGCCGGCATCGCCATGCGGGGTCTCCTTCGTTGCGGGGCACTGCAAGGTTAACGAGGCAAGGTTAGCGGGCCATCAGGCCGGGCAGGAAGCGCTCATGCGCCTCCCGCAGGCGCGCCACCGATATGGCGTCGGCGCCCGGCACAACCAAGTCCCCACCCCCGGCGCGGCCGATGCGGCGGGCCGGCACGCCGGCGGCCTGCGCGGCCGCCAGCAGCGCCGCCGCGTCGGTGGTGGCCAGCAGGTAGCGGCCCTGGTCCTCGCCATACCAGAAGGCGTGCGGAGGGATGCCCCCCGTCAGCGTTTCCCCGGGCGCCGGCTCCAGCGTGGCGCCGGTCCCGCCTTCCATCGCCATCTCGGCCAGCGCCACCAGCAGCCCGCCATCGGCCAGGTCGTGGCAGCCGGCCACGGTGCCGGCGAGGATCTGCGCGCGGACGAAATCGCCATGGCGGCGCTCGGCGGCGAGGTCCACCGGCGGCGGCGCGCCCTCCTCGCGGCCCGCGATCTCGCGCAGCCAGAGGGACTGGCCGAGCCAGCCCTTCGTCTCGCCCACCAGCACGATCTCCTGGCCAGGCTTCAGCGCGTAGCCCACGGCCTTGGCCGCATCCTCGATCACGCCCACCGCGCCGATGGCGGGGGTGGGCAGGATGCCGCGGCCCTCCGTCTCGTTGTAGAGCGAGACGTTGCCGGAGACGACGGGGAAGTCGAGCGCGGTGCAGGCCGAGGCCATGCCGCGCACGGCGGCGGCGAACTGGCCCATGATCTCCGGCTTCTCGGGGTTGCCGAAGTTCATGTTGTCGGTGATGGCGAGCGGCAGGGCGCCGGTGGCGGTGATGTTGCGCCACGCTTCGGCCACCGCCTGGCGGCCGCCCTCCTCGGGGTCGGCGGCGCAGTAGCGGGGGGTGCAGTCGGTGGTCATGGCGAGAGCCCGGGCGCTGTCCTCCAGCCGGACGATGGCGG
The DNA here is from genome assembly GCF_042651065.1 of Teichococcus aestuarii. Classification (NCBI taxonomy): domain Bacteria; kingdom Pseudomonadati; phylum Pseudomonadota; class Alphaproteobacteria; order Acetobacterales; family Roseomonadaceae; genus Roseomonas; species Teichococcus aestuarii. Next base: position 46,024 of record NZ_JBHSCH010000028.1, on the reverse strand, counting down.
CATCCGCCGCGCCGGGGCGCTTCACCGTCTGGCCGCCCACCGTGCTGTCATACTGGTCCCAGATCCAGCGGCGCGAGCAGAGGTCGGGCGAGCCGATCAGGGTGAGGAGCGCGGGGGCGATGCCCGCCGGGTCCGCCACGCTGGCGGCGTCCAGCACCGGCTGCTTCGGCGTCTCGGCGGTGGGGCGGTGGTAGAGCGGCGCCTCGCTCTCCAGCGGCGCCAGCGGGATGTCCGCCTCCAGCGCGCCCTTGTGGCGGATGACGATGCGGCCCGTGTCGGTCAGGTGGCCGATGACGGCGAAATCCAGCTCCCACTTGCGGAAGATCGCCTCGGCCACGTGCTCCTGGCCGGGCTTGAGCACCATGAGCATGCGCTCCTGGCTCTCGGAGAGCATCATCTCGTAGGCGCTCATGCCCGTCTCGCGCTGGGGGACGTCGTCCAGCACCAGCTCGATGCCGACGCCGCCCTTGCCCGCCATCTCGACGGAGGAGGAGGTGAGGCCGGCCGCCCCCATGTCCTGGATGGCGACGATGACGTCGGTCGCCATCAGCTCCATGCAGGCCTCGATCAGCAGCTTCTCCGCATAGGGGTCGCCGACCTGGACGGTGGGGCGCTTCTCCTCGCTGTCGGCGCTGAACTCGGCGGAGGACATGGTGGCGCCGTGGATGCCGTCGCGCCCCGTCTTGGAGCCGACATAGACCACCGGGTTGCCGATGCCGGCGGCGGCGCTGAGGAAGATGCGGTCGCGCGGCGCGATGCCGACCGTCATGGCGTTGACCAGCGGGTTGCCGTTGTAGGCGGGGTGGAAGTTCACCTCGCCGCCCACGGTGGGCACGCCCACGCAATTGCCGTAGCCGCCGATGCCGCGCACCACGCCATCCAGCACCTGCCGCGTCTTGGGCAGCGACGGGTCGCCGAAGCGCAGCGCGTTGAGGTTGGCGATGGGCCGCGCGCCCATGGTGAAGACATCGCGCAGGATGCCGCCGACACCCGTGGCCGCGCCCTGGTAGGGCTCGATGAAGCTCGGGTGGTTGTGGCTCTCCATCTTGAAGATGGCGGCCAGCCCCTCGCCGATGTCGATGACGCCGGCATTCTCGCCCGGCCCGTGGATCACCCAGGGGGCCTTGGTGGGCAGCTGCCGCAGCCAGACGCGGCTGGACTTGTAGGAGCAGTGCTCGGACCACATCACCGAGAAGATGCCGAGCTCGGTGAGGGAGGGCTGGCGGCCGAGGATGGCGAGCGCGCGCTCGTGCTCCTCGGGCTTCAGGCCGAATTCGGCGGCGAGCTGCCGGGCACGCTCGGGGGCCAGCAGTTCGGGGGCGGGGCGGCCGGCAGGGCTGGGGGCGGGGCTGGACATGGGGGCCTTGTCGTCACCCGCGCGGCGCTTGTCCAGAGGATGTTCCATCAGCCCCAGCCCAGCCGCACGCTGCGCGGAATGCGGCGCCGCCCGGCGGCGTTTTTCGCCAGTTGCCGCAGGCTGGGCAGGGCGTTCTCCAGCAGGCCGGGCGGGGCGCCGGGGCGCGCCAGGTGCAGGAAGGCGCGGTTGCAGGTTTCGGACAAATCCGGGTCCGGCAGCAGCCAGGGCGGGCCGGGCAGGGCCTGGCGGATCTCCAGCCTGCGCGCCAGCAGCATCAGCGGCGGCCCCGCGATGCGCAGCGCCCGGCGGCAGGCGCGGGCGATGACGGCGCGCAGCCCCTGCAGCGGATGGCGGGGGCCGGCCTCGGCCAGCGCCTCCAGCAGCCGCTGCCACAGCCCGGCATGGGTCAGCCGCCGGAAATAGCGCGCCACGGTCTCCGCCTTGCCGTACTCGGCCGGCAGGTCCCGCCAGGGGGCGTGGCTGGCGGCGATGTGGAAGATGCCCTCCATCCGGGTCCGCAATTCCTTCAGCGGGCGGCCCTGGGGGGAGCGGTGCAGGAGGAAGGGCAGCAGCGCCAGCCACTCCGAATCGCTGATGCCGGTGAAGGCGGGGGAAGGGCCGGGGCGGGAAGGGCGGGGCGGGGGGCGCATGGCCGGGAGTCTAGCGCGGGGTTGGAGCTGTAGGCAAGTATTCCTATAAACCCGATTGTCTGCGCGACCGCCTTGCGCTGTAAAACGACCGCTTTACATTCCGGCCATGGATAAGCGGATGGACATCATCGCGGCCGCCGTCGCCGCCTTCGAGGCGGATGGCTTCCGGGGCCTGGGCGTGGACCGGGTGCTGGCGCCCTCCGGCACCTCGACCCGCACGCTCTACAAGCATTTCGGCTCCAAGGAGGGGCTGGTCCTCGCCGTGCTGGAGGAGAGGCACCGCCGCTTCGCCGAGGCGCTGGAGGCGGCGGCTCCTGAGGGAGCCGGAGAGGGAGCCGGGGAGGGATCGGGGGCGGAGCCGGTGGCGGTGCTGTTCGACACGCTCCGCCGCTGGCTCGGCGAGCATGGCGCGCGCGGCTGCATGCTGCTGCGCGCCCGCGCCGAGTATGCCGGGGCCAGCGACGAGATCGTGGCCCTCGTCCGCCGCCAGAAGCAGGAGTTCCGCGCCCTGGTCGCCACCCGCGTCGCGGCCGCCCTCGGGCGGGAGGATGCGCGGCTCGCGACCCAGATCTGGCTGCTGTTCGAGGGCGCGACGGCGGCGGCGAGCGTCGCCGAGCCCGAGGTGGTGGAGGCGGCGAAGGCGGCCGCCGCCGCGCTGCTCGGCGCCGCGCGGGGCGCCGCCGCATGAGGCCCGCCGCGCGGGACGGCAACCTCGTCGCCGCGGGCTTCGCGCTCACCGCCCTGACCTACGGGCTGGGCCGCTTCGCCTATGGCCTGCTGCTGCCGCAGCTTCGCGAGGCGCTCTCCCTCGGCACGGTGGCGGCGGGGTGGATCGGCGGCGGCGCCTTCGCGGCCTATTGCGCCGGCGTCCTGCTCGCGGCGCTCGGCGGAGACCGGCTCGGCGAGCGGGGCGTGGCGGTGCTCGCCGGCCTGACCGCGACGGCCGGGCTCGGCCTCGTCGCGCTGGCGCCTTCCGTGCCGGTGCTGGGCGCCGCCCTGGCGCTCGCCGGGCTCAGCACGGGCCTCACCTCGCCGCCCCTGGCCTCGGCCGTCGCGCGCCGCTTCGCGGCGCCCGCGCGCCCGTCGGCGAACGGGACGATCAACGCCGGCACCGCGGCCGGCATCATGCTCCCCGGCGCCGCGGCCCTGGCCTTCGCGGCGGCCTGGCGCGAGCTCTACGCGCTGTTCGCCCTGGCCGGCGCCGGCGTCACGGCCTGGTTGTGGTTCGCGGTGCCGCCCGGGCGCGATGGCTCCTCCGCCGGCGGGCCGGCGGGCGGGCTGGCGCGGCCGGGCCTCGCCCCCCTCTGCGCGGCCGCCTTCCTCATGGGCGCGTCGAGCACCGTGGTCTGGACCTTCGGCGCCGACATGCTGCGCGGCGAGGCCGGCTTCGCCGAGGCGCGGATCGCGGCCGCCTGGATGGTGCTCGGCCTCGGCGGGCTGGCCGGCGGGCTGACCGGCCGTCTCGTCGGCCATCTCGGCACCGGCCGCGCGCACCGCCTGGCGCTCTCCGGCATGGTCCTCGGCTATGCCCTGCTGGCCATGGCCCCCGCCCTGCATCGCAGCATTCTTTCCAGCCCTCACAGCGCCAGCATCTGCCCCTGGCCGACCGCCGCCAGGAAGGTCACGACCCCCGCCACCTCCACCCCCTCGGCCAGGGCTGTGGCGTCCAGCCCCTCGGCGCGCAGCCCGGCCTCGCAGGCGATGCGCCGCACCCCCAGCTCCGCTGCGGGCGCCAGCAGCGCCGCGACGCCGGCCGCGCCGCGCCCGGCCAGCCGCGCCGCGCGCGGGTCGTGCGGCAGGGGCGTATCGCGGCGCAGCAGGTGGCAGCCGCCATTGGTGGCGAACAGCACGGCCGGCCGGCCGATGGCGGCGGGGCCGGTGGCCAGCACCAGCGCATAATGCGCCGCCTCGTGCCCGCCGGAGCGGAGCAGGATGCCGAGCGGCAGGCTCATGCGCCGCTGGCGGCGCTGGCGGGCGCGCTGGCGCCCGCGCAGACGGGCGCGCAGACGGGCGCCGGGGCGGCGGCGTGGCAGGAGAGGTCGCGGATGGCCGGCGCCGGGCCGCAGAGCGGGCAGGCCGGGTCCCGCCGCAGCCGCACGGTGCGGAAGCGCATGTCCAGCGCGTCCCACAGCAGCAGGCGGCCGGCCAGCCCCTCGCCGATGCCGAGGATCTCCTTCAGCACCTCGGTCGATTGCAGCGTGCCCATCACCCCGGTGACGGCGCCGAGCACGCCCGCCTCCGAGCAGCTGGGCACCAGCCCGGGCGGCGGCGGCTCCGGGTGCAGGCAGCGCTGGCAGGGATGCTCGCCGCCGAGATGCGACTTGTAGACGGTGAGCTGCCCCTCGAAGCGCAGCACCGCGGCCGAGACCAGGGTGCGGCCCAGCAGGTGGCAGGCATCGCCCAGCAGGAAGCGCGTGGCGAAATTGTCGGTGCCGTCGCAGACGATGTCGTAGCGCGGGATCAGCGCCCGCGCCGATTCGGCGTCCAGCCGCAGCGCGTGCACCTCTACCGCCACCCCGGGGTTCAGGCGGCGGATCGTCTCGGCCGCGCTCTCGGCCTTGTTGCGGCCGATGCGCGGCGTGTCGTGCGCCACCTGCCGCTGCAGGTTGGACAGCTCCAGCCGGTCGTCGTCGACCAGGCCGATCGTGCCGATGCCGGCCGCCGCCAGGTAGAGCGCCAGCGGCGAGCCGAGGCCGCCCGCGCCCACCACCAGCACCCGCGCGGCGCGCAGCCGCGCCTGCCCCACCGCGCCCACTTCCTGCAGCAGGATGTGGCGCGAGTAGCGGTGCAGCTCGGAATCGGAGAAGTCGAGATCCATGCGCCCCATATGGGCGGGGCGGGCGGGCCGGCGCAATGGGCTCCGGCCCGCCCGGGCCGGCCTTGGCATCCGGCCCGGCGGTGGCCGCCGGGCCGGGCTTTCCTCACACCAGGTCGGGCACCGGCTCGAGCACCGTCACGGGCACGGGCAGGCGGCCCTCGGCGATGCCGAACTGCAGGTAGTGCTGCAGCGGGTTGATCCCGTCGGCTGCCACGTCGTCGTTCGCGGCCAGGTAGCCGCTGGTCGAGAAGGCCGCGCTCGGGTCGCGCTGCTCCCGCGCGCCGAACTCCAGGTAGTGCTGGAGCGGGTCGAGGCCAGCCTCGGCCACGTCGCTGTAGGTGGCGAGGTAGTAGTCCACGTCGAAGAAGGCGTTCGGGTCGCGGCCTTCCTCCCAGCCGAACTCGGCGAAGTGGCGCGACGGGTCGATGCCCGAGGCGGCGACGTCGGGGTTGTTCTCGAAGTAGAACTGGGCGTCGACCAGCGGGTTCTGCGGGCCGGTCACCTCCGGGGTGGACTGGAAGGCGGCCCGCTCCTCGGCCATGCCGAAGTAGAGGTAGTGCACCAGCGGGTTGAGGCCGGCCTCGGCCACGTCGGTGTTGTTCTGCAGGTAGAGGTCGCCGCTGAAGGCGTAGCTGGGCTCGCGCCCCTCGCGCCAGCCGAACTCCGTGTAGTGGGCCAGCGGGTCGATCCCCGCCGCGGCGACGTCCTGGTTCTGGTTCAGGTAGTAGGCGACGTCGAACAGGGCGTTCGGGTCGCGCCCCTCGTGCCAGCCGAACTCCATGTAGTGGGCCAGCGGGTCGGCGCCGGCCGCGGCCACGTCCGGATTCATCGCCAGGTAGTACTGGGCGTCGAAGGCCGGGGCGCTGGACGGGAAGCCCGCGGGGTCACGGAAGGCATTGATGGTCAGCGCCAGCGGGTCGGACAGGTCGGAGGCGTTGCCCTCCGCATCGCTGGCGATGGCGGTGAGCTGGTAGGTGCCGGCGGCCAGCGCCTGCTCGGGCGTGATCGTCCAGGTGCCGCCCTCGGCCACGGCCGAGCCCAGAACGGTCTCGCCATTGTAGAGGGTGACGGTCAGCCCGTCGGCGGCGGTGCCGGTGATGGTCGGCGTCGCGTCGGTGGTCATGCCGTTGCCGACGGTGCCGCTGTCGCTGCCCGGGTCCAGCGCCAGGGCCGCCGGAGCCTCCAGGGTGCCGCCGGCGGGCAGGTCGATCTCGACCACCGCCGGGGTCGGGCTGGTGGTGGAGATGTTGCCGGCCGCGTCGGTGGCGGTGGCGGTGAAGCTGTAGCTGGCTTCGGGCAGGGAGGGGGTGGTGAAGGTCCAGTTGCCCTCGGCGTCGGCGGTGACCGGCGTGCCCACCGTCTCGTTGCCGTTGAACACGGTGATGGTGCTGTTCGCCTCGGCGGTGCCGGAGAGCGTCAGCACGGGCAGGGCGGAGACACCGTCCGCGACGGCGCCTTCGCTGTTGGCGATGGCGACGATGACGGGCGCATCCGGCGGGGTGGTGTCGGTCTGATCGGTCGGGGTGACGGTGAAGTCGAAGATCTGCGAGGCGGTCAGCGAGGCGTTGCCCGCCGCATCCGCCGCCACGGCGCCGAACAGGTAGTCGCCGGCGACCAGGCCGGGAACCTCGATCCGCCAGGTGCCGTCATTCGCAGCGACCTCCGTGCCGGCATTCGTGTCCTGCCCGCCGAAATTCTGCCGCAGCGTCACCGTGGCGCCGGGCTCGGCCGTGCCGGTGAAGACCAGCGTGTCGACGGTGACGGTGTCGGCGACCGGATTGTTTTGAAGGTCGGTGATGGCGCCGATCACCGGCGCGTCCGGCGGGGTGACGTCGATCGCCGGGTCGGGCGGCACGGAGGCGAGGGTGAACTCGCCCTCGGTGCCCGGGATGCTGCCCACCTGCAGGTAGTAGGTCTGGTCGGCCCGGGCGAAGAACTGCACGGAGGAGGCGCTGCCGCCATTGTTCGTCACGCCGCCGAGGCTGGCGATGGAAGGCGCCGTGCCCGCGGGCGCGGACCAGATGATGAGGCTCTCGGCGGCCGATCCGGGGCCGAAGCTGAAGGCGACTGCGCCGTTCTCGGCCGGGGTGAAGCTGTACCAGACGCTGCTGGTGCCGCCGAAATAGTTGGATTCGCCTTCCTGCGCCGAGGCCTCGACGGTTGTGCCGACCAGGTTGGCACCCGGGTTGATGGCAATGGCGTTGATAATATCGTTGTTGGCTGGCGCTGCCATCTGCTGCTTCCCCGTTGGATTGAACTGGCAAGGGGATTTAGCTGCCTTCCGGAGATTCGCGTCAATCAAGACAGGACCTGCCGGGCAATGAATGCTTATAACGATCCTGTTATTGATACCGTTGTTGATATGCGGGAAACTATTATTTCGAAAATTTGTTCTGTTGGGCTCGCAACCGTTTCGTTTTTTCTATGTTCGATTGCTGGCGTGCGTCGCCGGCACCGGGAAACCGGCCCCGGGGAGTCGCCGATAAGGAGTGGAGGGCGGATGTGGAAAAGGGAGCCCGCGGCTCCCTTCCCGTGAATCCCGTGCCTGCCCGCCTGCCGGCGTGGTGGCTAGTGGCCGGTGCTGCCGAAGCCGCCGCCGCCGCGCGCCGTCTCCGGCAGCGCCGCCACCTCGGCCCAGGCGGCACGGGTGACGGGCGCCAGCACGCCCTGGGCGATGCGCATGCCGCGCTCCACCGTGAACGGCTCCGTGCCCGCGTTCATCACGATGACCTGCAATTCGCCCCGGTAGTCCTCGTCGATGGTGCCAGGGCTGTTGGGCAGCACGATGCCGTGCTTCAGCGCCAGGCCGGAGCGCGGGCGAATCTGCAGCTCGTGCCCCTCGGGCAGCGCCATCACCAGCCCGGTGGGCACCAGGGCGCGGGCGCCGGGGGCGAGGGTCAGCGGCGCGTCCACGGCGGCCAGCAGGTCGAAGCCCGCCGCGCCCGCCGTGGCGTAGGCCGGCAGCGGTAGCCCCTCGGCATGGGGCAGGCGGCGGACGGCGATGGTGGCGGTGCTCATGCGGGGCGGGTCTCCGGTTCGGCAAGCTGTGTGGCGACGCGCGCGGCGAGGCGTGCCGCCACCTCGGCCTTGGGCAGGCGCGGCCAGTCCTCGACCCCGGCCTCGGTCACCAGATGCACGGTGTTCTCGGTGCCGCCCATCACGTCGCCCGAGACATCGTTGGCCACGATCCAGTCGCAGCCCTTGCGCCGGCGCTTGGCGATGGCGTTGGGCACCACGTTCTCCGTCTCGGCGGCGAAGCCCACCACCAGGCCAGGGCGCCGCGCATGGGCGGCGAGCGTGGCCAGGATGTCCGGGTTCAGCGCCAGCGCCAGCGGCGGCGGCGGCGCGCCCGGCACCTTCTTCAGCTTCTGGGTGGCCTCCCCGGCGCTGCGCCAGTCGGCCACGGCGGCGGCGCAGATGGCGGCGTCGGCGGGGAGGGCGGCCTCGCAGGCGGCCAGCATCTCGCGCGCGCTCTCCACATGCACCACCGAGACCCCCGCCGGGTCCGGCAGCGCCACCGGGCCGGAGACGAGGGTGACGCGCGCCCCCAGCGCCGCCAGCGCGGCGGCGATGGCGTGGCCCTGGCGGCCGCTGCTGCGGTTGGCGATGTAGCGCACCGGGTCGATCGGCTCGTGCGTCGGGCCGCTGGTGACCAGCACATGCCGGCCGGCGAGCGGCCCCGCCGCCTGTGGTATTTGCGGCTCGGCTGCGGGCGGCGCCAGCAGCGCGGCGATGGCCTGGAAGATCTCGGCCGGCTCGGCCAGGCGGCCCGGCCCGCTTTCGGCCTCGGCCATGGCGCCGGTGCCCGGCCCCACCACCCGCACGCCGCGCGTTTGCAGCAGCGCCATGTTGGCCCGCGTCGCGGCATGGCCCCACATCGCCCAGTTCATCGCCGGCGCCACCAGGACCGGCTGCTCCGTCGCCAGCAGCACGGTGGTGGCGAGGTCGTCGGCCAGGCCATGCGCCATCTTCGCCAGCAGGTCGGCCGAGGCGGGCACCACGGCCACCATGTCCGGCATCCGCGCCAGGCGGATATGGCCGACATCCGCCTCCCCCTGGAGCGACCAGAGGTCCTGGTGCACCGGCTCCCCGGCGATGGCCTGCAGCGCGTGCGGCGTGACGAAGCGGGCGCCACCCGCCGTCAGCACGGGCGTGACGCGGGCGCCGGCCTTGCGCAGCAGCCGCGTCAGCTCCAGCGCCTTGTAGGCGGAGACGCTGCCCGAGACGACGAGCAGCACATGCTTCCCCGCCGGCATGAGGCGCCTACAGCTTCCAGCCGGTGTGGATGGCGACGATGCCGCCCGAGAAGTTCTGCCACTTCACCCGCTCGAAGCCGGCGCGCTCCATCATGCCTGCCAGCGTCGGCTGGTCGGGGAACATGCGGATGCTCTCGGCGAGGTACTGGTAGCTCTCCGAATCCTGGGCGATGCGGCCGCCGATGGCCGGCAGCGCCTTGAACGACCAGGCATCATAGAGCGGCCGCAGCGCGTCGATCTCGAGCCGGGAGAATTCCAGCACATGCATCCGCCCGCCGACGCGCAGCACGCGGTACGCCTCGCGCAGCACCGCGTCCTTGTCGGTGCAGTTGCGCAGGCCGAAGGCCATGGAGACCTTCTCGACGCTGGCATCCGGCAGCGGAATGCGCTCGGCGTCGGAGCAGACATAGGTCAGCCCCTCCGCCAGCCCCTTCTGCAGGGCGCGGTTCTGGCCGACATTCAGCATGGCGGCGTTGATGTCGGACAGGATGACCCGGCCGGCGCCGCGCTTCTTGGCCAGGAACGCCACATCGCCCGTGCCGGCGGCGAGATCGAGCAGCGTCTCGCGCGGGCCGGCGGCGATGGCGGCCACGAAGATCTGCTTCCAGGCCCGGTGCAGGCCGAGCGACATCAGGTCGTTCATCACGTCGTATTTGGGCGCGACGCTGTCGAACACCTCCCGCACCATCGACGCCTTGGCGTCCCTGGGCACTTCGCGGAAGCCGAAATCCGTGGTCTGGGTCATGCCTGCCAAGATAGCGCGATCGGCCGGGGCGGGAAGACGGGGGCCGGATGAATTCTCCCCGCGCCGCGCCCCGGGCCACGCTCAGGCCTTGCGGCCGCGCCGCAGCACCTCGCGCAGCTGGAGCGCGCCCAGCGCCTGGGTGGCGCCGAAATAGACCCCCGCCCCCACCGCCACCAGGGCGGCGAGGATGGCCAGCCTCACCGGCCCGGTGCCGGTGCCGGGCGGCGGGAAGGTGGCCAGCATCAGCCCGCCCACCACCGCCGCCATCAGCGCCGCCGCCAGCAGCAGGCGCCAGAGGTTGCGGCGCAGCCGGCGGTCGGCGACGAAATGGCCACGCCGCGCCAGGATGCCGGACAGCAGCCCGGCATTCACCCAGGCCGCCAGCGAGGTGGCGAGCGCGATGCCGACATGGCCGAAGAACTGCGTCAGGGTCAGCGACAGGCTGAGGTTCACCGCCACCACGGCGATGCCGATCTTGACCGGGGTGGCGGTGTCGCCGCGGGCGAAGAAGCCGGGGGCGAAGGCCTTGATCAGCACGAAGGCGGGCAGGCCGAGCGCGTAGGCGCGCAGCGCCTCGCCCACCAGCACCGCCTCCTCCGCCCCCAGCGCGCCGCGCTGGAACAGCACGCGCACGATCGGCTCGGCCAGCGCGATCAGGCCGGCGGCGGCGGGCAGGGTCAGCGCCAGGGACAGCTCCACCGCCCGGTTCATGCTGCGGTGCGCCGAGAGCGGCTTGCCGCCGCGCAGCTGGCGCGAGAGCACCGGCAGCAGCGCCGTGCCCACCGCCGCCCCCACCACGCCGAGCGGCAGCTGCGCCACGCGGTCCGCATAGGTGAGGAAGCTGATGGCGCCGACCGGCAGCAGCGAGGCGATGAAGATGTCGATGGCGAGCGAAAGCTGGGTGACGCTGGCGCCCAGCACGCCGGGCACCATCCGCTTCAGCACGGCGCGCGTCTCCGCCGTCAGGCGCGGGAAGGAGAGGATGGGGAAGCCCATTCCCACCTTGTGGCAGGCCACCACCACCAGGATGAGCTGCGCCACGCCGGAGACGGTGACGCCCCAGGCCAGCGCGTGCGCCGGGCTGGCCACGAAGGGGGTGAGGGCGAACAGCGCGCCGATGGCGAAGAGGTTGAACAGCAGCGGCGCGCCGGCTGCGAGGGCGAACTTGTCCACCGCGTTCAGCACGCCCGAGACCAGGGCGGTGAGGCAGATGAAGACGAGATAGGGGAAGGTGATGCGCGACAGCTCCACCACCAGCCCGAAGCGCGAGGGGTCGTCCACCAGGCCGGGGGTGAGCAGCCGCATCACCTGCGGCATGAACAGCATGCCGAGGCCCACCAGCAGCGACAGCCACAGCGTCATCAGCGTGGACATGCGGGCGGCCAGCTCGCGCGCGCGCTTCGGCCCCTCCAGCGTGAGGGTGCCGGTGAAGGCGGGCACGAAGGCGGCGTTGAAGGCGCCCTCGCCGAACAGGCGGCGGAACAGGTTGGGCAGGCGCAGCGCGATGAAGAAGGCATCGGCCATCGGCCCGGCGCCGAGGGTCGCGGCGATCAGCATGTCGCGGGCGAAGCCCAGGATTCGGCTGGCGAAGGTCCAGCCGCCGATGGTGAGGATATTGCGCAGCATCCGGGCGGGCCTGGGCGGGGCGGCCGGTGCGGCCGGCGTTGCGGGGAAGGGCGGGATGGCCGGGGCGCGCGGCCCCGGCTGGCTGCGCGGGGCCACGCGGCCCCGCGCCGGCGCGTCAGGCGCTGGCCAGCGGCGGCACCGGGGCGCCGCCCTGGAACTGGGCATCGCCCTGGCCGCGGCGGGACTGCCACAGCGCCACGAAGTCGATCGGCGAGAGCATCACGGGCGGGAAGCCGCCATCGCGCGTCACGTCGGCCAGGATGTTGCGGGCGAAGGGGAAGAGCAGGCGCGGGCACTCGACCAGCAGCAGCGGCTCGACCAGGTTGGGCTCCACGTTCAGCGTGAAGATGCCGCAATAGGACAGCTCGGCGATGAAGGCGGGCTGGGTGGTGCCGTTCGGAGCCGGCGCCTGGGCGTCGGCGCGGATCTGCAGCTCCACCTCATAGACGTTGCCGCCCTGCTGGAGCGGGCGGGCCTGCACGTCCAGCGCCAGGTCGATGCGCGGCTGCTCGCGCAGCGTCGCGAAGATCTCCGGCGCGCCCGGCACCTCGAAGGAGAGGTCCTTGGTGTACTGCAGGTTCAGCAGCAGCGGGCCCGGCGGCACGGCGCCGTTCGGGGCGGTGGTGTTGTCGGGCGGAAGCTGGGTGTCGGACATGCGGGCCCCTGATGCGGTTGCCGGAGGGTCGGTGTTCGTTCGGGTGCGGCGGGCGGGGTGCGGCGCTGGGCCGGGCCGGCGCCGCCGGACTCGCGGCGCGGGGTAGCACGCCCCGCCCGCTCTGTCACAGCGCTTCAGGCCCGGGGGCTTCAGGCACGGAGTTCAGGAGGCACGGGGTTCAGGCACGAGCGGGCTTCAGGCCCGGGGGCTTCAGGCGTGGCGGCTTCGGGCACGCGCCCTGGGCGGCCTCCGGCTTCAGCCGTGCCGCCAGCTGATGGTGGCGGGGGCGGGCGCGGTGGGGTCGCAGCGCAGCCACTGGCCGTTCGCCACCGATTCACCGGTCATCGACATGATGAACCCCCAATGGCTGACGACGAGGGTGTGCGCCCAGTCCGCCAGCGCGCCCATCTCGGCGCGGAACAGGCGGGCGCGGTCCTCCACCTGCCTGGCGGGTTCCTCGGTGGCGGGCCACCACACCTCGTCGATGTGGGAGAAGTCCAGTTCCGGCCACTGCATCGCCAGGGCGGCGCAGGGGGAGCCGATGTCGCAGGTGAAGGCATAGCGCTCGCGCACCAGCGGGTGCACCAGCACCGGCAGGCCGAGGCGGCGGGCCAGCGGCGCCGCCGTCTCCAGCGCCCGGGTGTAGGGGCTGGCAATGATGCGGCGGATATCCTCACCCGCCAGGGCCTCGGCCGCCTGCTCGGCCTGGTGGCGGCCGAGGATGGTCAGCTTCGGGTCCTTGATGCCCGGATCGCGGCGGGTCGCGCTGAAATGCAGGTTGAACTCGCTCTGGCCGTGACGCAGCAGGATCATCGCGGAACTCCGGAGGGGACGGGCTGGCAGTAACGGCAGGCGGGTGGGGCGGCAAGATGTCGGCTTTATGACGTGCGCCGGGCGGGTTGGGCAGGCGGGGGCCGTTGCGGTGGCGCCGCATGACCCCTAAGTGATGCACATGAGGAGAATGCAATGTCCGGCGGATTTCCGGTCGATCTGATCCTGTTCGCCATGGTGGCGGCCTTCCTGGTGCTGCGGCTGCGCAGCGTCCTGGGCCGCCGGCAAGGCTTCGAGCGGCCGCCGCAGGAGCGTCCCGTCCCCGGCCAGGGCATGCCCGGCCCGGCAGAATCGGACGCGCCGCAGATGCCGCCGCCGCCGGTGGCCGGCGCGCCGCGCCTGGCGATCCCGGATGCGCGCTCGCCCGTCGGGCAGGCGCTGCAGCGCATCCGGCAGGCCGATGCCGGCTTCGACCCGGCCGCCTTCCTGGCCGGGGCGGAGGGCGCCTTCCGCATGATCGTCGCCGCCTTCGCCAAGGGCGACCGCGAGACGCTGCGCAACCTGCTCTCCGCCGACACCTATGCCGGCTTCGAGCAGGCGCTGGTGACGCGCGAGACGGCGGGCGAGCGGCAGCGCACCGAGATCCGCGCCGTGCACGACATGGCCATCGAGGGCGCCGACCTGCGCGGCAGCGTGGCCGACATCACCGTGCGCATCATCTCGGACCAGGTGAACGTCACCACCGGCCCGAATGGCGACATCGTCTCGGGCGCCGAGGCGGTGACCGAGCTGACCGACATCTGGACCTTCCAGCGCGACCTGAGCAGCGCCGACCCGACCTGGAAGCTGGTCGGCACCCACGCCGCCTGAGCCGCGTGGCACGCCCGCCGGCCGGCCGGGGCCTCCGCCCCGGCCGCATCGCCGCCTTCGCCCTGCTCTGCCTTCTGGCCGCCTGCGCCGTGCCGCCCCGCCATGTGGCGGAGCTGCCGGGCTGGGGCGAGGACAGTCTGGCCGAGGCCATCCCCGCCTTCATCGCCGGCTGCCGCCCGCCCGCCCTGCCGGAAGCGCTCTGCGCCGAGGCCGCGGCCCTGCCGCGCGGCGACAACGCCGCCGCCCGCGCCTTCTTCGAGCGCCGCTTCACCCTGCGCGCCGCCGGCGAGGGGCTGATGACCGGCTATTACGAGCCGGAGCTGCGCGGTGCCGCCAGCCGCGGCGGCCCCTACACCATCCCCCTGCACGGCCGCCCGTCCGACTTGGTGGAGGTGGATCTCGGCCGCTTCGCGCCCGACCTGCGCGGCCGCCGCACGGCGGGGCGGGTGGAGGCGGGGCGTCTGGTGCCCTACCCGGACCGCGCCGCCATCGAGGCCGGCGCGGTGGAGGCGCCGGTCCTGCTCTGGGTGGACGACGCGGCGGAGAAATTCTTCCTGCAGATCCAGGGCTCCGGCCGCATGGTGCTGCCGGACGGCTCCGTCCGCCGCATGGGCTATGCCGCGCAGAACGGCCGCGCCTATGTGCCGATCGGCCGGCTGCTGGCCGAGCGCGGCGAGATCCCGCGCGAGCAGGTGTCGATGCAGAGCATCCTCGCCTGGCTGGAGGCGGCCGGGCCGGAGCGCGCCCGCGCCCTGATGGCGGAGAACCCCTCCTACGTCTTCTTCCGCGAGGCCAGCGCGCGGCCCGAGCAGGGGCCTTCCGGCTCGCTCGGCGTGCCGCTGACGCCACTGCGCTCGATCGCCGTGGACCGTGGCGAGATCCCGCTCGGCAGCCCCGTCTGGATCGTGGCGAAGCACCCGCTGACAGGCGCGCCGATCCGCCGGCTGGTGCTGGCGCAGGACACCGGCGGCGCCATCAAGGGCCCGGCGCGGGCCGATCTGTTCTGGGGCTGGGGCGAGGAGGCGGCCGAGGCCGCCGGGCGGATGAAGGAGACGGCCACGCTCTACGTGCTGGAGCCCGCCGCGCCCTGAGCGCGCCGGGCGCTTGCATCCGCCCCCGCCGCGGCTATCGTCCCCGCCCATGTCCGAGCCGAAGCCGCGCGTCGCCCTGTTCGTCACCTGCCTGGTCGATCTCTACCGGCCCTCCGTCGGCTTCGCCGCCATCCGCCTGCTGGAGCAGGCCGGCTGCCAGGTGGAGGTGCCCGCCTTGCAGACCTGCTGCGGCCAGCCCGCCTACAACAGCGGCGACCGCGCCACGGCGCGCGACCTGGCCCGGCCCGTCATCGACGCCTTCCTGCCCTACGACTTCGTCGTCGCCCCCTCCGGCTCCTGCGCCGGCATGATCGCCAAGCACTATCCCGGCCTGTTCGACAACGACCCGCACTATCGCGCCCGCGCCGAGGCGCTGGCGGCGAAGACGCATGAGCTGGTCTCCTTCCTGGTGGATGTGCGCGGCCTGGAGCGCGTCGCCGCCCGCCATGCGGGGGTGGCCGCCTACCACGATGCCTGCTCCGGCCTGCGCGAGCTGGGGGTGAAGGCACAGCCGCGCCGCCTGCTGGCGGGGGTCGAGGGGCTGACGGTGAAGGAACTGGCCGAGCCCGAGCTGTGCTGCGGCTTCGGCGGCACCTTCTGCGTGAAGTACCCCGACATCTCCACCCGCATGGTGTCCGACAAGGTGAAGGACATCGAGGCGACGGGCGCGGACACGCTGCTGGCCGGCGACATGGGCTGCCTGCTGAACATGGCCGGCCGCCTGCACCGCCAGGGCAGCCCGGTGCAGGTGCGCCACGTGGCCGAGGTGCTGGCCGACATGACGCGGGATGTGCCGCCCATCGCGGGGTGAAGACGAAGGGTTCTTTTTTGGAAAAAAGAACCAAAAAAC
The DNA here is from genome assembly GCF_042651065.1 of Teichococcus aestuarii. Taxonomy (NCBI): domain Bacteria; kingdom Pseudomonadati; phylum Pseudomonadota; class Alphaproteobacteria; order Acetobacterales; family Roseomonadaceae; genus Roseomonas; species Teichococcus aestuarii. The sequence goes on along the minus strand of NZ_JBHSCH010000028.1, from coordinate 30,335 downwards.
TTTTGTCGGTTTGGCGGTGCGCCAGCCACCGACGCGCCGCCAGACTCGAAAAGTCTTTTTGCTTCTTTTTCTTCAGAAAAAGAAGAATCTCACCGAAGGCCCATGGCCCTGAGCACCGCCCGCGCGAGTGGCGTGTCGGCGCAGAGCTGGAAGACGATGTCGAAATGGTTGGAGCCGGCCGGCGCCGGCACGAGCGTCACGGCGCAGCCCGCCTCGGCGCAGTATTCGGCCTGCGCCCGGGTCTGCGCCTTGAACTCCCCGGTCTCCGTCTCGGCCACGGAGAAGACCAGCGGCGTGCCCGGCGCGGGAGGCGGCAGCAGGGCCGGCGAGTTGCGCGCGGCGGCGGCCTCGTCCAGCCGCATCCACTCGTTCACGTGGCAGAGGCGGAGCGGCTCCAGCTCGTAGAGGCCGGAGAGCAGGGTGGCGCCGGCCACCGGGCGCGGCGGCAGGCCGAGGCGCGACGGCCAGTCGCCCCCCGCCGCCAGCATGGCCGCGAGGTGCCCGCCGGCCGAGCTGCCGGCGACGTGGATTCGCGCCGGGTCGCCGCCGAAGCGGCCGATGTTGCCGTGCAGCCAGGCCAGCGCCGCGCGGCATTGCCGCACGATCTCGTCGAGCGTCGCGGCGGGGGCGAGGGCGTAGTTCACCGCCACCACGCAGGCCCCGGCGGCGGTGAGGTAGGGCGCCATGAAGCCGGAATCGGCGGCGTCCAGCAGCCGCCAGTAGCCGCCATGGATGAAGACGAAGACCGGCGCCGGGCCGGGGGTGGCGGCGGGGTAGATGTCCAGCCGCTCGGGCTCCGTGGGGCCGTAGGGCAGGCCGATGCGCGCCCCCGGCAGCGCGGCCTTCGCCGCCTCGGTGCGGGCGCGGTACTCGGCCAGGATCGGCATGATGTCCGGCACGGTGGCGCGGGCGTTGTATTCGCGGTCCAGGGCGGCGCGGCCCATGCCGCGATAGGTGTCGGTCACCGGGGCATCTTCCTTCGTCTTCGTGTCGTTCTGGCGTGCCGTTCTGGACGGCAGGGCCTGATCAACAGGCCAGCCCTCCGAGAAGCCGGCGTGCATTGACCAGCGGGTATATGATTCATATACGGACCATGAGCTTCGCACAGGCTGGATGACCGATGGGACTCGTCAAGATTGATGACCGGCTCCATGAGCAGGCCCGCCGCGCCAGCACGGTCATGTGCCGGTCGATCAACGCGCAGGCCGAGTTCTGGATGAAGATCGGCATGCTGGCCGAGGCAAACCCGGCCATGACTTTCAACGACATCGTCAGGACGCAGCTGCTGCAGGCGGAACATTGCCCCGTGCAGCCCACCAGGGCCTGAGCCGGCCGAAGGCGGGCCACACCGAATTCCAGCCACGCTGAATTTCCAGCCACAGGGCAGTGTCAGAATGACCATTCAGGACGAGATCGGGGCCTTCTTCGCCGGCTACCTCGATGCCTTCGCCCGCGGCGATGCCGATGCCCTGAGCGCATTGTGGGACCCGGTGGGGCTGTTCCCGGCGCCGGGCGGGAACTTCGCCATGGAGCGGCCGGCCTTCCGCGACCACTGCGTCAGGCTGATGGCGTTCTACCGCCAGCAGGGCGTGGTGCGGCCCGTGGGGCGGCTGCTGGCCTCCGCCGAGCTGTTCCCCGGCGTCGCGGAGGCGCGCATGGCCTACCGCATGCTGGGCGAGGGCGACGCGCTGATCGCCGAGTGGGAGCATGTCTACATCCTCCGCCGCGCGGATCGCTGGCGGGTGTCGCTGACGATCGCCGATGGCGAAATGGCGGCTTGGGCCGCGCGCGGCGCGCGGCTCTGAGGCCGCGCAGCCCTTGCAGGAACGTCCCCTGCCTACAGCCCGATCCACCCGCGCACCCGCGCCGCCTCCCGCGCCAGCGCGGCGCCGTCGCCGGTCCAGACGGTGCGGCCCTTCTCCAGCACGTGGTGCCGGTCCGCCAGTCGCGAGAGGGCGCCGAGATTCTTGTCGATCACCAGGATGGACAGGCCGCGCGCCTTCAGCGCCGCCAGCGTGGCCCAGATCTCGGCGCGGATCACGGGGGCCAGCCCCTCGGTGGCCTCGTCCAGCACCAGCAGGCGGGGGTTGGTCATCAGCGCGCGGCCGATCGCCAGCATCTGCTGCTCGCCGCCCGAGAGGGTGCGGGCATACTGCCCCGCCCGCTCGGCCAGGCGCGGGAACAGCGCGTAGATGCGCGCCAGGTCCCAGGGCTCGGGCAGGCCGAGGCGGTTGGCGGCGGTGGCGACGAGATTCTCCCGCACGGTGAGGGTGGGGAAGACCTGCCGCCCCTCCGGCACCAGCCCGATGCCGCGCCGCGCGATCGCCTCCGGCGTGGCGCCGGCCAGGCTCTCCCCGCCGAATTCCACCCGCCCGCCGCGCGGCGGGTTCAGCCCGAGCAGGGCGCGCACCGTGGTGGTCTTGCCCATGCCGTTGCGGCCGAGCAGCGTCGCCACCTCGCCCTCCCGCACCAGGAGGTCCACGCCGAACAGCACCTGGCTGTGGCCGTAGCCGGCGGTCAGGCCGGAGATCTCGAGCATCGGCCTCAGCCCTCCTCGTCCTCGGTGAGGTAGGCGGCGCGCACCGCGGGGTCGGCGCGGATCTCCTCCGGCGGGCCGGAGGCGAGGCAGCGCCCGTCCACCAGCACGGAGACGCGGTCGGCGAGCGCGAACACCGCCTCCATGTCGTGCTCTACCAGCAGGATCGCCATGCGGCCCTTCAGGCCGCGCAGCGTCTCGGTCATGGCGCGGGATTCGCTGGGGCCGAGGCCGGCCATCGGCTCGTCCAGCAGCAGCAGGCGCGGCGCGGCGGCCAGGGCGAGCGCCAGCTCCAGCTGCTTGCGCGCCCCGGCCGAGAGGTCGCCGGCCGGGCGCTCCCACAGCGCCGGCTCCACCCCCGCCTGCAGCAGCAGCAGCCGGGCCGGCTGGCGCAGCCGCTCGTCCCGCCGCGCGTCGCGCCAGAAGCGGAAGCTGTGGCCCTGCTGCGCCTGCACCGCCAGCGCCACGTTCTCCAGCGTCGTCGCCTCGTCGAGCAGCTGCACGATCTGGAAGGTGCGGGAGAGGCCGCGCCGCACCCGCCGCGCCGGCGGCAGGCGGGTGATGTCCCGCCCCGCGAACAGGATGCGCCCGGCATCGGGGCGGATCTCGCCGGTGATCTGGCTGATGGCGGTGCTCTTGCCGGCGCCGTTCGGCCCGATCAGCGCGTGCAGCTCGCCCATGCGGACGGCGAGGGAGAGGTCGTCGGTGGCGCGCAGCCCGCCGAAGCGCTTGTGCAGCCCCTCCACCAGCAGCAGCGGCGCGGTCATGCCTGCGCCCGCCCCGGGGCGCCCGGCCGGCGCAGCAGCGCCATCAGCCCGCCGCGCGCGAACAGCACCACCGCGATCAGCAGCGGCCCCAGCACGAACTGCCAGTGCTCGGTGAGGCCGGCCAGCCAGTATTCCAGCCCGACCAGCGCGATGGCGCCCAGCACCGGCCCCATCAGCGTGCCGACGCCGCCCAGGATGACCATGATCATCAGCTCGCCGGACTTGGTCCAGGCGAGCATGTCGGGGCTGACGAAGCGCGCGTAGTTGGCCATCAGCGCGCCCGCCAGCGCCGCGCCCATGCCGGAGAGGATGAAGGCGGCGAGCTTGTAGGGATAGGGCGCGATGCCGAGCGCCTGGAGCCGCCGCTCGCTCTGCCGCGCGCCGGAGAGCACCTGCCCGAAGCGCGAGCGCGTGACGCGCCACAGCAGCAGCAGCCAGGCCACCAGCAGGCCGAGGCAGAGCCAGTAGAGCTGCGCCGCGTCCCGCAGGTTGAGCCCCGGGAACTCGCCCTGGCGGCGCACGCTCAGCCCGTCGTCGCCGCCATAGGCCTTCAGCGAGACGAACAGGAAGAACAGCATCTGCGCGAAGGCCAGGGTGATCATGATGAACTGCACGCCGCGGGTACGCAGCGAGAGCGCGCCGATCAGCGCCGCCCCCGCGCCGCCCACCGCCATGGCGGCCAGCAGCGTGACCGGCAGCGAGGTGGTGCCGGGGATGAAGCCCCAGAGCGGCTCCTGCCAGGACCAGTGGGCGTAGAGGATGCCCACCGTGTAGCCGCCGAGGCCGAAGAAGGCGGCATGGCCGAAGCTGACCATGCCGCCATAGCCCAGCACCAGGTTCAGCGCGCTGGCGGCGATGGCGTAGATGGCCATGCGGGTGGCGAGGCCGGTACTGGCCGGCGTGCCCAGCGCCTCGGCCGCCCAGGGCAGGGCGATGGCGAGCGCCAGCAGTGGCGGCAGCGCCAGCCAGCCGGGGGAGGGGCGGCGGGCGCGGCGGAACATCCTACGCATGGGCGGGGAACAGCCCGCGCGGCCGCAGCAGCAGCACCAGCGCCATCAGCAGATAGACCCCCATGGAGGCGAGGCCGGCGGCCAGCGCGTCGGCGTCCGGGCCCTGCATGGCGCCGCGCAGCAGGGCGGGCAGGTAGGCGCGCAGCAGCGTGTCCACCAGCCCCACCAGCAGCGCCCCCGCCAGCGCCCCGCGCACCGAGCCGATGCCGCCGATGACGACGACGACGAAGGTCATGATCAGGATCTGCTCCCCCATGCCGACCTGCACGGAGAAGATCGGCCCCGCCATCAGCCCGGCCAGCCCCGCCAGCAGCGCGCCGAGGCCGAAGACCAGGGTGTAGAGCTTCCGTACATCCACGCCGAGGGCGCGGACCATCTCCCGGTGCGTGGCGCCGGCGCGCACCAGCATGCCGGTGCGGGTGTGCCGGATCAGCCCGTACAGCCCCGCCGCCACCAGCAGCCCCACGGCCAGGATGGCCAGCCGGTAGGCCGGGTAGGGCACGCCGGGGATGATCTCCACCGCGCCGCGCAGCCCCTCGGGGATGTCCACGAAGAGCGGCTGCCGGCCGAACAGCAGGATGGCGCCCTGGTTGAAGAACAGGATCAGCCCGAAGGTGGCCAGCACCTGGTCCAGGTGGTCGCGCGCATAGAGGCGGCGCAGCACCAGCAGCTCCACCGCCATGCCCGCCAGCGCGGCGGCCGCGAGGCCCGCCGGCACCGCCAGCAGCGCCGAGCCGGTCTGTGCCGCCACCCAGGCGGCGGCGAAGGCGCCCACCATGTAGAGCGAGCCATGCGCCAGGTTGATCACGCCCATGATGCCGAACACCAGCGTCAGGCCTGCGGCCAGCAGGAACAGCATGACGCCGAGCTGCAGGCCGTTCAGAAGCTGCTCCAGCAGCAGGACCATCAGACAGACTCCGAAAGCGCCGGGGGAATGAATCCCCCCGGGCCCCCTTCCTTTATTTCCGCAAGCTCCCGGGCGCGCCTGCGGCGACGCCCGGGCCGACCACATCCGGCCCGATCACATCCGGCATTGGCCGGCGTAGGCGTCGGTGTGGTTCTCCAGCACCTTGCCCTTGGTCACCAGGGCGGGCTTGCCGTCGGCGCCGCGCTCCACCTTCAGCAGGAACCAGTCCTGCACCGGGTGCTGGTTGGCGCCGAAAGCGAAGCGGCCGCGCGGGCTCTCGAAGGACGCCGGCTGCATCGCCTTCCGGAAGGCGGCGAGATCCTCGACGCTGCCGCCCGTGCCCTTCAGCGCGGCGCCGATGGCCAGCGCCGTGTCGTAGCCCTGCTGCGCGTAGTAGGTGGGGGTGCGGTTGTACTTGGCGGTGAAGGCCTCGACGAAGCGGCGGCTGGCCGGGTTGTCGAAGTCGCTGTTCCACTGCGCCGTCACGTTGATGCCGAGCGCCGCCTCGCCCACCGCGGCGAGGGTGGTGCTGTCCATCGAGGGCGAGGCCAGCACCATCGGCGTGGTGGCCGAGAGCCCGGCCTGCACATACTGCTTCAGGAAGGCGATGCCGAGGCCGCCGGGGTGGAACTGGTACACCGCGTCCGGCTGCGCGGCGCGGATCTGCGCCATCTCGGCGGCGTAGTCGGTCTGGTCGAGGCGGGTATAGACCTCGCCGGCGATCTGCCCCTTGTAGAAGCGCTTGAAGCCGGTGATGGCGTCCTTCCCCGCCTGGTAGTTGGGGGCGAGGATGAACATGCGCTTGAAGCCGAGATTCATCGCCGCCTGCCCGGCGCTCTCGTGCAGGCTGTCATTCTGCCAGGCGACGGACCAGAAGTTGCGGTGGCACTCCCGCCCGGCGAAGGTGGAGGGGGAGGCGTTGGGGCTGACATAGATGCCGTCGGAATCCAGCACGTCCGGCGCCACGGCGCCGAGCACGTTGGAGAACACCACGCCGGTCATCAGCCGGATCTTCTCGTTCTTCAGGAAGCGCTCGGCGATCTGCTTGCCCTGGCCGGGCTTCAGCGCGTCATCCTCCACCAGCAGCCGCACCGGCGTGCCGCCCAGCCTGCCATCCTCCATCTCCATGGCGAGGGCGAAGGCATCCCGGATGTCCTGGCCGAGATAGCCGCCCGGGCCGGAGAGGGTGGTGATCATGCCGATCTTGAGTGCCGCGCCCTGGCCGGTGGCCGATTGGGCCAGGGCAGGGCGGGCCAGCAGAGGGGCCATCGCCGTCGCGCCGGCCGCGCGCAGCAGGGTCCGCCTTTCGATCATCCCAGGTCTTCCCGTCCGAAGGTTTCCCTCGTGCTTAAACCGTCTCACGCGGAGGGCGAAGGGCAAACCTGATCGGGGCCGGCAACCATCGGCCGGGGCGGCCCCTCCGGAAGGCAGGCGGGAAAGGGCGCGGGCGGGCCGCCCGCCTGGCGCGCTAGCGGTTGGCGATTCCCCGCATGTAGCGGCGCTCCGGCCGATAGGCGCCTTGCAGCAGCCATTCGCGCAGGAGGCGGATCAGGCGGGCCTGGAAGCGGCGGGAAGAGGCGAGGCGCATATCAAAAACCGTCCCGAAGATCTGATATTTCATGTTTGCCGCAGGATGCGTGAACATTCTGTAAATGCGGAACGTTGCCAGAAGATGCACAGCCAACGCCGGATTTGATTCGCCAGCCCCGGCTGCGGGCGCCACACCCGGCCGATGCCACGACCGCGCCTGATGCCTGCCCTCCTGCCCGCCTTCCTGCTGAGCCTTGCCGCGGCCGCGGTGGCGGCCAACCCGCTGTTGCCCGGCGTGGGCGAGGCGGACCCGCGCCGCGGGGTGGATGTCTCGGCGGCGCCCTGGCGGGCCTTCGGGCGGGTGCAGACGGAGCTGGGCGGCCGCTGCACCGGCGTGCTGGTCGGCCCCCGCCATGTGCTGACGGCGGCGCACTGCCTGGTCGCGCCGCGCGCCGCCGCGCTGGTGCAGCCCGGCTCGGTGCATTTCCTGCGCGGCTACCGGATGGGGGAATGGACCGGGCAGGCGCGCGTCGTGGCCTACCGGACCGGGCCGGGCTTCGAGGCGGCGCGGCGTGGCCCGGCGGGCGCGGACTGGGCGCTGCTGACCCTCGACCGGCCCCTCGGCGAGGCGGATGAGGCGTTGCCGCTGCTGCGCGTGGCCCCGGCGCCGGGCACCGCGCTGCTGCTCGGCGGCTACCAGCAGGACAGGCCGGAGGTGCTGATGGCGGATTCCGGCTGCCGCGTCCTGGCCGCGGCGCCGCTGCTGCTGCACGACTGCGCCGGCACCCGCGGCAGCAGCGCCGCGCCGCTGCTGGTGGCGGAGGGGGCGGGGTGGGCGGGCGCCGGCGTGGCGGTGGGGGTGGCGCGGGACCGGCCGCTCGGCATCGCCGTGCCGGCCGCCGCCCTGCCTGCCCCGCCGCCGCCGCCCCCGGGGCCTAGCGTGCCGCCGTCTCGATCGGCACCGCCGTGACGCTGTTGTAGGGCGAGCCATCCACCAGCTTGGTGCTGGTGATGAGATAGATCAGCACGCGCTTCTCCGCGTCCAGGATGCGCGTCACCGTCAGCGCCTTGAACAGCGGCGAGGCGGACTGGCGGAACACGGATTCCGTCTGCGGCAGGCCGGCGGGCAGGCTGACCGGCCCGGTGGCGCGGCAGGCGATGCTGAAGCGCGAGGGGTCTTCCGCCAGCCCCACCCAGCCGGAGAGTCCGCCCGTGTCGGCGCGCGAGACGTAGCAGGAGACATTGGCCACGCGCGGGTCGTCGTAGCGTTCCACCACCACCTTGTCGTTGGGGCCCACCAAGCGGAAGGTGGTGCTGATCTCGCCCACCCGCGTCTGGCCGAGGGCGGGCGCCGCCAGGGCCGGCAGCATGGCGAGGGCGAGGGCCATGAAAGGCCGGAATCGGTTCATGCGCATCCTGTTTCTCCGGGCCATGCCCGGCATGGGAAGTGTGACATGTCATCTGGGATGCGCGGTGGCGGGGGCGAAGGGTGGACCGCGCCGCTGAGGGATCTTTATCCCGCCCCTGCCTTGCCCCCCTGGTGCGGCTTGCCTATGCAGCCAGCCAAATCCTGGAGGAAGCCCCGAGAATGACCCGCGCCCCCGGCCGCCGCGCCGTTCTGACCCTGCCTGCCCTGACTCTCCCTGGCCTGACCCTTCCTGCCCTGCTGACCGGCCGCGAGGCCAGCGCCGAGGCCGAATGGCCGTCCCGCCCGGTCCGCCTGCTGATTCCCTTCCCGCCCGGGCAGGCCACGGACACCATGCTGCGCCTGCTGGCCGACGAGCTTTCCCGCCGCTGGCCGCAGCGCGTGGTGGTGGAGAACCGCGCCGGCGGCGCGGGGGTGGTGGGCACCGACGCGGGGGCGCGGGCGGCGCCGGACGGCTACACCCTGCTGGCCTCCACCAGCGGCACGCACGGCATCAACCCCAGCGTCATCCCCAACCTGCCCTACGATGCCGAGGCGGATTTCGCCTACATCACCACGGTGTTCACCGTGCCGCTGGTGATCGTGGCGCACCCCTCCTTCGCGCCCCGCACCGTGGCGGAGCTGGTGGCGGCGGCGCGCCAGGCGCCCGGCGCCATCAACTATGGCAGCGGCGGGCCCGGCACCTCGCAGCACATGGCGGCGGAGATGTTCGCCCACCAGGCCGGGGTGCGGCTGACGCATGTGCCCTATCGCGGCAGCGGCCCGGCGGTGGCGGACCTGCTGGCCGGCAACATCCCGATGATGTTCGACAGCGTGGCCAGCGCCCTGCCGCATGTCCAGGCCGGGCGCATCCGGGCGCTGGGCGTCACCTCGGCCGCGCGGGCGCCGCAACTGCCGGAGGTGCCCAGCATCGGCGAGACGCTGTCGGGCTACGTGGCCATCGGCTGGGGCGGGCTGTGCGCGCCGGCCGGCACCCCGGAGCCGATCCTGCGCCGCGTCAATGCGGAGGTGACGTCCCTGCTGCGCGACCCGGCCTTCGCGGCGCGGATGCAGCAGATGGGCGGCACGCCGGCCCCCCAGGAGATGGCGGAGGCCGGCGCCTTCGTCCGCGCGGAGATCGCCAAGTGGCGGGCGGTGGCGCGCACCGCGAATGTGCGGCTGGGAGGCTGAGGCAGCCGGCGCGCGCCTTCGCCTTTCCGCCGCCTTCAGGCGCGCCGCGGCTCCGCCGCCTTCAGGCACGCCGCGGCTGGCTGCTCTCCGGCACCGGGCGGGCCGGCAGCTCCAGCGCGGCGTCCAGCCCGTTGATCATGCGCTGCAGATCCGGCAGGCGGCTGGCGCTGGGCGCCTCGTGAGCGATGCCCAGTGTCTGGGCGATGTGGCTGCGGCGCGCCGCCAGGGCATGTTGCCGCAGCACGCGCAGATTGTCGTTCGGCGTCATAGCGGTTCCTCCTTCGGCTTCTTGCTGAGCCGCTGGAGAGAGTGGGACGGCGCCGGAGCGGCCGCAAGCGTGCGGAACCCGCGAAATTTCTCTCGCTTTTGTTTGAATTTGGGTGGATCAATAACTCGTTAACAGTTTGTCCGCAGGATACTTCCTACCTTCCGCGAGGCACCGCCATGAGCGACACCGTTGCCGATCCCAGCCTGTCCCTCGACCTCGAGCTGCCGGAGGCGCGCCCCTCCCCAGCCAAGGGGCTAATGTGGGGAGGGGTGCTGAGCATTCCGCTCTGGGCGCTCATCGGGCTGGTGGTGGCCCGCGCCTTCTGAAGCGCGGCCTGTCCCTGGCTCCGCGCCAGGGCTGGCTCGTCTTTTCCCCGCCCTGAAATGAAGCGCCGCAGGCCGGACCGGCCTGCGGCGATTTCGTGCGGCAGGCGGAGGCTTCGGCCGGCGGCATCGCTTATCGGCAGGGGGGGCTCGCATTCTGCTGGCCGCGGGACGCGCCGGGGGCGGCATGGCCCCGCCGGCCGCGGCGGCTGGCAATCCCACCGCGACGGGCCAGCACGCCGGAGGTGCCTGAGGGAACGGCCGGAACGATCCCGGCCGCTTCCGGGCGCGGGATGTCCGCGCCCCTGCTGCGGATCAGGGGTCGATCGCATCCCCGACAGCATGGATCGGGCCGCCGACCGGGCCGCCGACAACAGGCACGACCTTCACCACATCGCCGGCGACACGGAAGGGCAGGGCCACCAGCCCGCAGCCACTCAGGCACAGAAGCGCCGCAAGACAAACGATCAACCGCATCGGGCGATCTCCCTTGATGAGGCGGGCACGCCGGTCGGGCGTGGGCCAGCCGGGGTTCCGGGTCCGGAAGCAGGCACCTTGACTGCGGCTTCAATGGGGCACGGAGGGGGGGGCAGGGCGGGTATGGTCCCCAGGTCACGGGGAGGGCTGCGACGAAGACGGCGCCAGGCGGCGATCGGCCGGCGGCCCGTTGGACCACAGCGCAGGCATGCCCGAATTTTCTGGAACGAAAGGGTGGCGGACCCGATACGATTCGAACGTACGACCTTTGCCTTCGGAGGGCAACGCTCTATCCAGCTGAGCTACGGGTCCTCGCCAGGGGCTTCTTTAGCCGGATGCGGCCGGCAAGGGAAGCCCCCGGATCGCACTCTCAGGCTGCCAAGCTCAGGCCGCCAGGGCCGCCTCCACCGCCACGGCAATGGCGAACAGCGCGGCATCGCCGTCATGGGCGCCGGTCAGCATCAGCCCCACCGGCGCCTCGCCCGGGGCATGGCAGGGCAGGCTGATGCTGCAGCGGTCGAGGAAGTTGAAGGCCGCCGTGTTGCGCAGCAGCAGCAGGTTGATGCGGTTGTACTCGGCCTCCTCCGCCACCTCGGAGAGGGCGGGCGGGGTCAGGGCGGTGGTCGGGCAGAGCACCGCGTCATAGGGCGCGGTGCGCGCCGCCGTGGCGGCGATGATGCGGGCGCGGTCCTGTTGCAGGGCGATGTAGTCGGCGGCGCTCATCGCCGCGCCGCGCTGGATGCGGGCCCGGATGCGCGGGTCGTAGCGGTCGGCGGCGCGGGCGAGCAGGGCGCGGTGCCAGGCATAGGCTTCCACCGCCGCGAAGCCGCCCGTGGCATTCGCCCTCGGGATCTCGGCCAGCTCCGGCAGGGCGAATCGCTCGATCCGCGCGCCGGCCTGTTCCAGCCGCGCCACGGCGCGGTCGAAGGCGGCCAGCACCGCCGGCTCCACCCCCTCGAACAGGAAGGTGTCCTCGGGGATGCCGAGGCGCAGCCCGGCCACCGGGCGGGCGGGCGGCGGCGCGGCGTGCCCGGCGCCGGCCATCAGCGCGTGCAGCACGGCGCAGCAGCCGGCGGTGTTGGCCAGCGGCCCGATGCTGTCGAGCGAGAAGGAGAGCGGCAGCACGCCTTCCAGCGGCACCCGCTTCGCGGTGGGCTTGTAGCCGACGATGCCGCACAGCGCCGCCGGCACGCGGCAGGAGCCGCCGGTGTCGGAGCCCAGCGCGCCGAGGCCCATGCCCTCGGCCACCGCCACGGCGGCGCCGGAGGAGGAGCCGCCGGGCAGCCGCCCCGTGGCGCGGTCCCAGGGCGAGAGCGGCGTGCCGTGGTGCGGGTTCACGCCCAGGCCGCTGAAGGCGAACTCCACCATGTTGGTGCGGCCGAGCACGACGAAGCCGGCCCGCTCCAGCCGCGCCACGGCAGGGGCGGTGGCCGTGGCGGGGGCTGCGTCGTCCAGCGCCGCGGCGCCGGCGCGGGTGGGCACGCCCTGCTGGTCGAACAGGTCCTTGATGGAGATGGGGATGCCGGCCCAGGGGGAGGGGGCGCGGCCGGCGGCGCGCAGCGAATCCATGGCGCGGGCCGTGGCCAGGGCCTGCTCCGCCTGCACCGCCACGAAGGCCCGCGCGCCCTCGCCGGTGGGGTCGGCGATGCGGGCCAGGGCGGCCTCGGTCAGCGCCAGGGCGGTGGTGCGGCCGGTGGCAAGGTCCTGGGCGGCCTGGGAGAGGGTGGGGGCGAAGCTGGCGGCGCGGTGCGGCATGCGGAAAGGGCGATCCTGGCGGCGGCGGAGGAAGGGGCGGGCATGCTGCGGCGGGTGGCGGCGCAGGGCAAGAGACCGCGATCGGGGGGTTTGACAACCGGGCCGTTTCGGAGGCACGCTTTCCCCAACGAAAACATGCGGGGGGAAGTATGATGACCCGACGTCTGATGAATTGGGCGGCCGCGGCCGCGGTGGCGCTGCTGGGCTGGACCTCCACGCCCAGCCAGGCGCAGGAATGGCGCGGCTGGAACATCCATCCGCCGGACTACCCCGTCTCCAAGGGCATGGACCGCTTCACCGAGCTGGTGGCCCAGCGCAGCAACAACCGCATCCGGATGAAGACCTTCCATTCGGCGCAGCTCGGCCAGCAGGACGAGGCGATCCAGCAGATGCGGCTGGGCTCGATCGACTTCGCCGAGTTCAACATGAGCGGGCTGAACAACATCGTCCCCAGCACCCAGGTGCTGACGCTGCCCTTCCTGTTCCGCTCCGTGGCGCACCAGCACACGGTGGTGGACGGCCCGATCGGCGACACGGTGGCCGAGGACCTCGCCAATGCCGGCATCGTGCCGCTGGCCTGGTACGACGCCGGCGCGCGCAGCATGTACACCATCCGCCCGGTGAAGGTGCCGGCCGACCTGCGCGGCATGAAGATCCGCGTGCAGACCTCGGATCTGTGGATCGACATCATCAAGGCGCTGGGCGCCAACGCGACGCCGCTGCCCTTCGGCGAGGTGTACACCTCGCTGCAGTCCGGCGTCATCGACGGCGCCGAGAACAACTGGCCCTCCTACGAGAGCACCCGCCACTTCGAGGTGGCCAAGTACTTCGCCACCACCGAGCACTCCAACGTGCCGGAGGTGCTGGCGGTCTCCTCTCTGCGCTGGCGCCGGCTGAACCAGGCCGACAAGGACATGCTCCGCGCCGCCGCCCGCGAATCGGCGCAGTATCAGCGCCAGCTCTGGGCGGAGCGCGAGCGGGTGAGCCGGGAGAAGGTGATCGCCGGCGGCGCGCAGGTGACCGACATCACCGACCGCGGGCCTTGGCAGCAGCTGATGGAGCCGGTCTACAAGAAGTACGCGACCGACCCGCGCATGGCCGACCTGGTCCGCCGCATCCGCGAGACGCCCTGACAGGCCGGGGCGCGGCATCCCACCGGGTGCCGCGCCCTTTTTCCATCCGCGCCATGCAGGGAGCCCCGCCGCGATGGCAGCCTTCTCGCGCCTGCTCGATATTCTCGCCCGCATCGTCATCGTCCTGGCCTCCGCCGCCATGGTGCTGCTGGTGGCCATCACCGGCTGGATGGTGTTCGGCCGCTACGTGCTGAACGACACGCCCACCTGGGTGGAGCGGGCCGCCGTCCTCATCGTCCTTGGCATCGTGCTGCCGGTCGCGGCCGTGGGGGTGCGCGAGCGCTTCCACCTCTCCGTCCTTGGCTTCCGCGACGCGCTGCCGGCGCCGGCACGCTGGGCGGCGGAACTGGCCTCCGACGTTGTCGTCGGCCTGTTCGGCCTCGCCATGGCCTGGTGGTCCTGGGAGCTGGTGGCGACCAGCCAGGGCATCCGCATCCCGCTGCTCGGCATCAGCCAGATCTGGACCTACCTGCCGCTGACCCTCTGCGGCGCGCTCATCACCCTGTTCTCAGTCGAGCAGGTCCTGCTCGCGCTGCGGCACCGCCATACCGAGCGGCACGCCGCCCTGCCGCTGGAGTAGCCCCGCGTGGAAATCGGCCTGATCCTTCTCTTCCTCGTCTTCTTCGCCGGCATCGTCATGGGGGTGCCGGTGGCCTTCACGCTGGGCCTCGCCGCGCTGGCCGGCTTCCTGTGGGAGGGCATCAGCCCCGCCGTGGTGTTCCAGCAGATGACGTCGGGGATGAGCATGTTCTCCCTGCTCGCCATCCCGTTCTTCATCTTCGCCGGCGAGATCATGATGCATGGCGGCATCGCCCGGCGGCTGATCGCTGTGGCGGCCGGGCTGGTGGGCTGGATGCGCGGCGGCCTCGGCCTGGTGAACGTCGCCGCCTCCATGCTGTTCGGCGGCATCTCCGGCTCGGCGGTGGCCGACGCCTCGGCGCTCGGCACCGTGCTGATCCCGGCGATGAAGCAGAAGGGCTACGACACCGACTACGCGGTGAACGTGACGGTCACGGCCTCGATCGCCGGCATCATGATCCCGCCCAGCCACAACATGATCCTCTACAGCCTGGCGGCGGGGGGCGGCATCTCGGTCTCGGCGCTGTTCTTCGCCGGCATCGTGCCGGGCGTCATCATGTGCGCCTGCCTCGCGGTCGCCGCCTATGTGCTGGCGGTGCGGCGCGGCTACCCGGCCGAGCAGTGGCAGGGCTTCCGCCACCTGCTGATGACCTTCCTCGACGCGCTGCCGGGGCTGATGACCGGCGTCATCATCCTGGGCGGCGTGCTGGGCGGCGTCTTCACCGTCACCGAATCGGCCGCCTTCGGCGCCATCTGGGCGGTGCTGGCCACGCTGATCGTCTATCGCGGCCTGACCTGGGAAACCTTCAAGATCGCCCTCGCCGCCTCGGTGCGCACCACCGCCGTGGTGCTGCTGCTGGTGGGCACCGCCACGGCCTTCGCCTACCTGCTCGCCCTCTACGGCTTCGCCGACATGCTGACGCGCGGGATGCTGGCAATCAGCGACAACCCCATCGTCATCCTGCTGCTGATCAACGTGGCGCTGCTGCTGCTCGGCTGCGTCATGGACATGGCGGCGCTGATCCTGATCACCACGCCCATCTTCCTGCCCGTGGTGCAGGCGCTGGGCATGGACCCGGTGCAGTTCGGCATGGTGGTGATGATGAATCTCGGCCTCGGCCTCACCACGCCGCCGGTCGGCGCGGTGCTGTTCGTCGGCTGCGCCATCGGCAAGATCCGCATCGAGCAGACAATGAAGGGCATCTGGCCGTTCTATGGCGCCATCCTGGTGGCGCTGGCCTTGACCACCTACTGGCCCGCTGTTTCCCTCACCCTGCCGCGCCTGCTGCTCGGCTACGGCCAGTGACGCGCGGCCGTTGAATTCCTGAGGACCGCAACCCGATGACCGCTTCGCAAAAGCCCGTCCTGCTGACCGGCGCCTCCGGCAATCTCGGCCGCATGCTGGCGGCCGAGCTGTCGGCGCGCGGCCACAGCCTGGTGCTGACCGACATCAAGCCCTTCCCCGACCCGCTGCCGGAAGGGGCCAGGTTCACCACCGTGGATCTCGGCGACGGGCTGGCGATGATGCGCATCGCCGAGGGTTGCCAGGCGATCCTGCATTTCGGCGGCGTCTCGGTCGACCGGCCCTTCGAGGAGGTGCTGGACCCCAACATCCGCGGCCTCTACCACGTCTACGAGGCGGCGCGGCGCGAGGGGGCGCGGGTGCTGTTCGCCAGCTCCAACCACAGCATCGGCTTCCACGAGCGCCCCTCGGGCAACGCCGCGAAGCTGGATGCCGACTGCGCCTTCCGCCCCGACAGCTTCTACGGCCTCTCCAAGGCCTATGGCGAGCTGATGGGCCGGCTCTACTGGGACAAGCACGGGGTGGAGAACCTCAACGTCCGCATCGGCTCCTGCTTCCCCGAGCCGGTGGATGCCCGGATGCTCTCCACCTGGCTCTCCTTCGCCGACCTGGCGCGGCTCTGCGCCGACTTCATCGCGGCGCCGAAGGTCGGCCATGCCGTGATCTGGGGCGCCAGCGACAATCCCGCCACCTACTGGGGCGCCGACCACCGCGACCGCATCGGCTGGCAGCCGCAGGACAGCGCCGAGGCGTTCCGCGAGCAGGTGGGCGGCAAGGTCTCCGGCAACCCGGTGACCGAGCGCTACCAGGGCGGCGCCTACTGCGCCAGCGACTACAGCCGCGCCGGGCCCAGCCCGCGCGAGACCTTCGCCCTGGACTGACCGGCCCCGCCCCGGTCTGGCGCGCGGGGCGGGGGAGGCCTATCCTTCCCCCGCCGCACCGCCAAGGAAGCTTCCATGCGCCTCGAATCCGGTCCCTGGCGGGCCGAGCTGAGCCCGGAGGAGGGCGCCGCCTTCGTCGCGCTGGAGCATGAAGGGCGCCCCATCCTGGCGCCGCTCGCCGGCCGCGACCCCAATTCCACCCCGGCCGGCGCCTTCTGGATGCTGCCCTGGACCAACCGCCTCGATGGCGGCCGCTTTCCCTGGGCCGGCGCCACCCATGTCTTCCCGCTGACCCATCCGCAGGAAGGCAACGCGCTGCACGGCCTCTCGCGCCTCGCGCCCTGGCAGGTGGAGGAGCAGGGCGCGGCGGTGGCGGTGCTGACCCAGTCCCTTGCCCGCGGGCCGTTCCATTACCACGCCCGGCTGCGCGTGGCGCTGGGGCCGGAAGGGCTGCGCCTGGCCATGACGGTGCGCAACGCCGGCACCGCGCCCTGCCCGATGGGCTTCGGCTGGCACCCCTGGTTCGCGCGGCCGCCGGGCTGCACCCTCCGCTTCGCCGCGCGCGCCACCTTCCTGCGCGATGCACGCAAGCTGCCCGTCGCCACGCAGGACAGCGCCGGGCTGGAGGGCGGCGAGCTGGACTGGCTCGGCACCGACGCGCATTTCGCCGGCTGGGACGGGCTGGCCGAGCTGCGCCGCCCGGACATGGCGCTGACGCTGCGCGCCAGCGGCGACTGGGCGCACAACCTGCAATTCTACGCGCCCGCCGACCATCCGGTGCTCTGCCTGGAGCCGGTGAGCCATGTGCCGGATGTCATCAACCGCCCCTTCCTGGCCCCGCATGGCGCCATGCGCGTGCTGGCGCCCGGCGAGGCGCTGGAGGGGCTGATCACCCTCTCGGTGGCGCCGGCCTGAGAGGCGGGCCGCCAGGCCGTTGCCTTTCCGCCCCGCCGCGTCATGCTGCGCGCCATGCCGAACGCGCTTGTCCTCGGGGCCGGGATCATGGGCCTCTCCGCCGCCTGGGGCCTGTCCGGGGCGGGCTGGTCCGTCACCGTGGTGGAGCAGGATGACTGCCCCAACCCGCGCGGCGCCAGCGTCGACGACCACCGCCTGATCCGCCACGCCTATGGCGCCGAGCGCGGCTACATGCGGATGGTGGACGCCGCCTACGCCGCCTGGGACCGGCTCTGGGCCGACCTCGGCGAGACGCTGTACGTGCCGACCGGCGTGCTGGCCCTGGGCGGGGAAGGCGGCGGCGAACCCGGCCCCGGCTGGCTGGCCGAGAGCCGCGCCGCCCTGGCCGCCGACGGCCATGCCTTCACCGATCTCGACCCCGCCGCGCTGGAGCGGCGCTTCCCCATGCTCTCCGCGGCGGGGGTGGGGGAGGCTTTCCACATGGCGCCGGGCGGCGTGCTGCTGGCGCGGCGCATCGTGGCGGCGCTGGCGGCGCATCTGGCGGCGCGCGGCGTCGCCTTCCGCCGCGCCCGCGCGCGTTCGGCCGACCCGGAACGCGCCACCCTGGCGCTGGAGGACGGCACCACCCTGGGCGGAGACCTGCTGGTGGTGGCCGCCGGCCCCTGGGCGCCGCGCTTCCTGCCCGGCCTCGCCGCGCGCGTCACGCCCTCGCGGCAGATCGTCGTCTATCTGGAGCCGCCGCCGGAGCACCGCGCCGCCTGGGCCGCCGCGCCGATGCTGCTCGACCTCTCCGAGCGGGGCGGCTTCTACGCCGTGCCGCCGGTGGCGGGCACGGCGCTGAAGATCGGCGACCACCGCTTCTCCCGCCAGGGCGACGCCGACGACCCGCGCGAGGCCAGCCCGGCCGAGGCGGAGGCCATCCTCGCCCTGGCCCGCCCCCGGCTGCGCGGCGCGGCGGGCTACCGCGTGCTCGGCGCCCGCGCCTGCTACTACGACGTGGAGCCAGAGGAGCGCTTCCTGCTGGAGCCGATCGGGCCGCGGGCGCTGGTGATGAGCGGCTTCTCCGGCCATGGCTTCAAGTTCGGCCCGCTGCTGGGGCTGGCGGTGGCGGGCGAGGACCGGATGCGCCGCGCCGCCTGGGCCGCCGGCCATGCGGAGGACGCGGCTGTCATGGAAGGGTCACGCGGCAGCGCCTGAGGCGGCCGCTAGGGTCCGCGCATCCTCCATGCGCGGATTCCCACCATGCGACGCCTTCTGCTCACCTGCGGCCTGCTGCTTCCCGTCCTCGCCGCCCCCGCCCTCGCGGCGCCCGAGATCACCATGCTGGAGAGCGACGACCCGGCGCTGCGCCTCGGCCGCCACACCTTCCCGGGTGGCCGGGCGCTGGAGCTCTCGGTGGGCATCGGCAGCGCCGCCTACCACCGCCCGGGCGACCCGGCGGACATCCTCTACACCCTCTCCGACCGTGGCCCGAACATCGCCTGCGCCGATGCCGAGCCGGTCACCGGCCTGAAGCCGGAGGCGATCTGCGCCGAGGACCGGCGCGGCCGCCTCTACCCGGTGCCGCGCTACGCCCCCACCCTCTACGGCGTGCAGCTCCTGCCCGCCGAGAAGCGCTTCCGCCTCTTCGAGGCCATCGCGCTGAAGCGGCCCGACGGCCGGCCCGTGAGCGGCCTGACCAACCCGCTGCCCGGCCGCACCGAGACGCCGCTGGACGGCACCGGCCGCGCCCTGCCGCACGACCCCGCCGCCATCGACGCCGAGGGGCTGCTGCGCCTGCCCGATGGCCGCTTCTGGGTGGGCGAGGAGAATGGCCCCTCGCTGGTCGAGGTGGCGGCCGATGGCCGCATCCTGCGCCGCGTCGTCCCCGCCGGCACAGAGGGCGAGTTCGCCGGCGCGGGCTACCGCATCGAGCCCGGCCTGCCGGCCATCCTGGCCCGGCGCCAGTCCAACCGCGGCATCGAGAGCATGGCCGGCACGCCGGACGGCGCCACCCTCTACGCCATCCTGCAGAACCCGCTGGCCAACCCGGACGCCGCCGCCTACCGCGCCGCGCGCAACACCCGGCTGCTCCGCTTCGACCCCGCCGCCGGGCGGGTGACGGGCGAATGGGTCTACCAGCTCGACGACCCGCGCAGTTTCCGCAATGATCCCTCCGAGCGGCAGAGCGACCCGCGCATCTCCGAGCTGGCCTGGCTCGGGCCCGAGCGGCTGCTGGTGCTGGAGCGCACCGAGCGGACCACCAAGCTCTACGAGGTGCGGCTGGACCGGGGTGCCACCGACATCGCCGGCACCGCCTGGGACGACGCGGCCACCCGCCCCAGCCTGGAGCAGCGCAACGACCTCTCGGGCAACGACCTCTCGGGCACCGGCCTCGTGCCGCTGGCCAAGCGGCTGGTGCTGGACAGCGCCGACCACCCCGAGCTGCCCGGCAAGATCGAGGGCATCGCCATCCTGCCGGACCGCACCCTGGTCCTCGTCAACGACGACGATTTCGGCATCACCGGCGAGACGACGCGCATCGCCCTGATCCGCGGCGTGCTGGACTGAGGGGCGGCGAAGGCGGGAGGAACGGGCGGGGCAGGAAAATCGGCGCGCCGCCCGCGCCGCCGTCTTGAACGGAGCCTGGGCCGGGCCACGTCATCCGGCGTCCGGTTCCCTCTGGCAGCGCGCCCCGCGGCGCCTGCGATGTCGGACACATCGCTTGATCCCGCCCCTCCGCCGGAGGGGCCCGACCATGCCGGAGCCGACCTTGGAATTCCTCACAGCCAGCTTCCTGGCCACGCCCGTCTGGATGTGGCTCGCCTTCATGGCGCTCGTCGTCACCCTGCTGGTGCTCGACCTCGGGGTCCTGCACCGCGAGAGCCGCGAGATCGGCGTGCGCGAGAGCCTGACCCTCTCCGCCGTCTATATCGGCCTCGGCCTGCTGTTCGGCGGCTGGGTCTGGTATTCCTTCGACCACCTGCGCCCGCCCCTGGAAGGCGCGCTCGACGGCGCCACCGCCGCCCAGCTCTACTGGACCGGCTTCATCGTCGAGAAGACCCTGGCGATGGACAATGTCTTCGTCATCGCCATGATCTTCGGCTACTTCGCCGTGCCCCGCCTCTACCAGCACCGCGTGCTGTTCTGGGGCATCCTCGGCGTCATCGTGCTGCGCGCCATCATGATCGGCCTCGGCGCCGCCATCGTGCAGCAATTCGCCTGGGTGCTCTACCTGTTCGCCGGCTTCCTCATCCTCACCGGCATCAAGATGTGGCGGATGGCGGACGCCAAGCCGGACATCGCCGGCAACCCGCTGCTCCGCCTCATCCGTCGCCGCTTCCGCGTGACGGAGGGGCTGCACGGCGAGCGCTTCTTCATCCGCCAGCCGGACCCGGCCACCGGCCGCCCCGCCCTGTTCATGACGCCGCTCTTCCTGGCGCTGGTGCTGGTGGAGGTGGCGGACGTCATCTTCGCGGTGGATTCGGTGCCGGCGATCTTCGCCATCACCACCGACCCCTTCATCGTCTACACCTCGAACATCTTCGCCATCCTCGGCCTGCGCGCGCTCTACTTCGCGCTCTCGGCCATGGTGCACCGCTTCCACTACCTGAAATACGCGCTCTCGGTGCTGCTGGTGTTCATCGGCGGCAAGATCTTCGTGGCGGACCTGCTCTTCCCCGAGACCGGCAAGGTGCCGCCCGCCCTCTCGCTCGGCGTCACCTTCGCCATCCTGGCGGCGGGCATCCTCTACTCGCTGTGGCGCACGCGCGGCATGGCGGCGCCCCCGGCCGCGCCGGGGGCATGAAAAAAGGCCCGCGCCGGTGTGGCGCGGGCCTTCCCCCCGTTCAGCGCGGCGCCAATCTCACTTGAAGATCAGCGGCGCCGCCTCGTCGTTCATGTCGGGCATCGGCACGTCGATCACCACGCTGCCGGGGTCGACGCCGGTGCCCTTGTCCAGCCAGTAGGTGACGCTCTCCGGCCAGAGGATGACGATGGCCACCAGCACCAGCTGCAGGCACAGCCAGGGGATGGCGCCCCAGTAGATGTCGCGGGTCAGAACCGTCTTGGGCGCCACGCCGCGCAGGTAGAACAGCGCGAAGCCGAAGGGCGGGTGCATGAAGCTGGTCTGCAGGTTCACGCAGAGCAGCACGCCGAACCAGACCAGGTTGATGTCGAGCTTCGCCGCCACGGGCCCGAGCAGCGGCACCACGATGAAGACGATCTCGAAGAAGTCGAGGAAGAAGGCCAGGAAGAAGACGAAGATGTTGACGAAGATCAGGAAGCCCGTCTGCCCGCCCGGCAGGTGGGAGAGCATGTGCTCGATCCAGATTCCGCCATCGACGCCCTGGAACACCAGGGAGAACACGGTGGAGCCCACCAGGATGAAGATGACCATGGCCGTCAGGCGCATGGTGTTCTCCATCGCCTGGCGCATCAGCGGCCAGGTGAGGCGGCGGTTGATGGCGGCCAGCAGGATGGCGCCGCAGGCGCCCATCGCGCCCGCCTCGGTCGGCGTGGCGAGGCCCAGGAAGATGGTGCCCAGCACCAGGAAGATGAGCACGATCGAGGGCACCATGCCCTTGATGACGCGCCAGTAGAGCGGCCAGCCGCGCGGCCCCAGCGCCTCGGGCGGCAGCGGCGGCACGCGGTGCGGCTGCAGGATGGCGACGCCCGCGATGAACAGCAGGAACAGCGAGATCTGCAGCAGCGAGGGGCCGATGGCGCCGGCATACATGTCGCCCACGCTCTTGCCGAGCTGGTCGCCCAGCAGGATCAGCACCAGCGAGGGCGGGATCAGCTGCGCGATAGTGCCGGAGGCGGCGATGACGCCGGTGGCGATGCGCATGTCGTAGCCGTAGCGCAGCATCACCGGCAGGCTGATCATGCCCATGGCGATGACGCTGGCCGCCACCGTGCCGGTGATGGCGCCGAGCACCGCGCCCACCAGCACCACCGCGACGGCCAGGCCGCCCGGGATCTTGCCGAAGAGCTGGCCGGTGCCCTCCAGCAGGTCCTCCGCCAGCCCGCAGCGCTCCAGCACCGCCCCCATCAGCGTGAAGAAGGGGATGGAGAGCAGCAGCTCGTTCGACATGATGCCGAACACGCGGAAGGGCAGGTTGCCGAGATAGGCCGTGGTGAAGAAGCCCAGCTCGATCGAGAAGAAGCCGAAGAACAGCCCGACCGCGGCCAGCGAGAAGGCCACCGGGAAGCCGATCAGCAGGAAGATGACGAGGCCGCCGAACATCAGCGGCGGCATCATCTCGAGAGTTACCATCGGGGTGAGGTTTCCGCGCTACGGGTGGGATTTATTGGTCGGGGCGGTGGTATTCGGTGACCACCTCGGCATCGGGCCGGATGCCGCGCAGCAGCGCCACCCGCTTGATCAGCTCGGACAGGCCCTGCAGCCAGATCAGCACGAAGCCGACCGGCAGGATCAGCTTCACCGGCCAGCGGATCAGCCCGCCGGCATTGGAGGATTCCTCCATGCGCTGGAAGCTGTCGAGGAAGAAGGGCCAGGTCATCCAGGCCATCAGCCCCATGGCGGGCAGCAGGAACAGCACCAGGCCGAACACGTCGACCCAGAGCCGCTTGCGCTCCGACAGGTTGCCGAACACCAGGTCCACCCGCACATGCTCGTTGCGCAGCAGCGTCGGCGCCGCGCCGAGCATGACGATGCCGGCGAAGAAGTACCACTGCACCTCCAGCCAGGCGTTCGAGGAATAACTGAACGCGTAGCGCACCACGGCATTGCCGGCGCTGGTCACGACGGCCAGCAGGACCAGCCAGTAGGCGACGACGCCCATGCTCGTGTTGATACGGTCCATCGCCCGACTGAAGCCAAGCAGGGCACCCATTCGCCGGAACCCTCCGGGTTGGAAGTTGAAGAGGGCCGGCGCCGCCCGCGGGGGGCGGCGCCGGCGTCGCGGTCAGCGGCGCGCCTGCGCCTCCTGGCCGTACATGGCATAGACGAACTGGTCGAAGCTGTACTCGGCCACGCGGAACCAGCCATACTGCTCGTCGCGGAAGGCCTTCCAGTGGGCATAGACCTTCTTGAAGGTCTCGTTCTTCGCCGCTGTCTCCTCATACAGCTCGAAGGCCGCCTTGTAGCTCGCCTGCATCACGTCGCGCGGGAAGGGGCGGAGCTGCGCGCCGCCGGCGATCAGCCGGCGCAGCGCGGGCGGGTTCTGCACGTCGTACTTCGCCATCGTCTCGATGGTGGCGTCGCGGCAGGCGCTCTCCAGCGCCTCCTTGTAGAGCTGCGGCAGCTCCTCGTACTTCGCCTTGTTGATGAACATGGAGAGGTTGAGGCACCCCTCCCACCAGCCCGGGTAGTAGTAGAAGGGCGCGACGCGGTTGAAGCCCAGCTTCTCGTCGTCATACGGCCCGATCCACTCGGCGGCGTCGATCGTGCCCTTCTCCAGCGCCGGGTAGATATCGCCGCCGGCGATCTGCTGCGGCACCACGCCGAGCTTCTGCAGCACGTTGCCGGCGAAGCCGCCGACGCGGAACTTCAGCCCCTCCAGGTCCTTGACGGTCTTGATCTCCTTGCGGAACCAGCCGCCCATCTGCGCGCCCGTGTTGCCGGCCGGGATGGAGACCATGTTGTAGGTGGCGAAGAATTCCTTCAGCACGTCGCGCCCGCCGCCCTGCTGCAGCCAGGCGTTGGTCTGGCGCATGTTCATGCCGAAGGGCACGGCGCCGTCGAAGGCGAAGGTCGGATCCTTGCCGACGAAGTAGTAGGAGGCGGTGTGGGCGCACTCCACCGTGCCGTTCTGCACGGCGTCGGCCACCTGCAGCCCGGGCACCAGCTCGCCGGCCGGGAAGGCGCGGATCTGGAACCGGTTGTCGGTCAGCGCGGCGACGCGCTTGGCCACGTGCTCGCCGGCGCCGTAGATGGTGTCGAGCGAGCGCGGGAAGGAGCTTGCGAGGCGCCAGCGGATTTCGGGAGCGGTCTGGGCGATGGCAGGGGCGGCCAGGGCCGAGGCCCCCATGACGGCCCCGCCGGCCAGCAATTGACGACGGATCATTGCGCCGAAGACTCCTTGGACTGGACCGGCTTCAACCTGCCGGCTCACGACTATTTTCGGGCAGATTGGCTGTCCTGTCACGCACCGGAACGACCCCGCCATTGCCCCGCGCCGCCGGCCCCGCCGGCCAGCGGGCGAGCCGCGCGCGGCGGCCTCCGGGCTGGCCTGGGATGGCGACGCAGGCCTCCCCGGCACTGCCCGACGCCCCTTAGCCATAAAAGCCGAGGTCGAGGCAATTTCATTAATTTTGCTTTAGATTTTGCGCCGCTTCAGCCGCCTTGCCGGTGGCGTGGCTTTTCGGCCGCCTTGCCGGCGGCGTGGCTTTCCGGCCGCCTTGCCGGCGGCGTGGCTTTCCGGCCGCCTTGCCGGCGGCGGCTTCTCAGCCGCCTTGCCGGCGGCGGGGCGCCTCCGCCGCCCGCGCCGTGCCGCCGCGCCGGGCCGGGGGGCTCCACTCGGCGCGCTTGCGGGCGGTCCAGGCATAGCGCGGGTCGCCGGCCAGCAGGTGCTGGTGGTCCGCCAGCCGGTTGCGCTCCAGCCAGCCGATGGCGGCCTCCAGCTCCAGCAGGCTCATCTGCGCGCGGCTCCGGTTGCCCAGCACCCGCTTCAGCGTGGCGTTGTAGCGGTGGTAGAGGCCGGGGCCGCCCAGGCCCGAGCGTGGGCCCTGCAGCATCGCCTCGTCCTCCACCGCCTGCGCCGCCACCATCTCGCCGATGCGCGCGCGCAGCCGCCGCTCCGCCACCGAGGGCGCCTCCGGCGCATCGGCCGCCGCCTCCAGCCCGGGGCGCTTCAGCGCCAGCTCGGGGCCGGGGGCCAGCGTGTCGAAGCGCAGCGCCAGGGCGTTGGATTCGAGCGGGGTGATGCCCTCGCGCGGCGGCAGCTGGTCGCGCAGCCAGAGCGGCAGCACGCCCGGCGCGCGGCGCGGCTTCGGCCGGCGCGCCAGCGTGCCCTGCTCGGTCTCCATGCGCAGGCGGAAGCGGCCGAAGAGCGGGTCATCGGGGTGGAAGACCAGCGCGCGCTGCTGCTCGTAGGGGCCGGCCTGCGGGTCCACCCGCGTGGCGCGCGCCACCATCTGCTCCAGCCAGGGGCGGGAGCGGATATGCGTCAGCGCCGCCACCACCGCCACCTCCGGCGCGTCCAGCCCCTCATAGGCCATCGCCACCGTCACCAGGATGGAGGGCTGCGGCCGCAGCCGGAAGGCAGCCAGCGTCTGCTGCGCGTCGCCGCTGTCGGAGGTGGCGAGCGCCACCGCCTCCTCCGCCTCGCGCGCCGGCACCCAGCGCCGCAGCAGGCCGAGATAGTGCCGCGCCGTGGCCTGGTCCGGCGCCACCACCAGCAGCTTGCCCAGGCCCCGCGCCGTGGTGCCGGGCGGCAGGCCGCGCGCCTGCCGGCGGCGCGCGCGCAGGTCGCGCGTGGCCAGGAAGGCCTCGTGCAGCAGCGCCTCGGCGAAGCCGGTGCGCAGCGCGGTGAACAGGGCGGGGCGCGTCGTCTCGTCCGGGAAGCGGTTGGCGAGGCGGTGCGGGCCGAGGCTGTGGCCGTCCTCGTCCCGCCAGCGCGCCTCCCCATCCATGGCGCCGAAGGTGACGGGCAGCACGGCGCGCTCGGCCAGCGCCTGCGCCCGGCTGTAGCCGATGACGGCCCAGCCCGGCGCATCGAGCTCCACCTCCCGCGTGCGGGCGCGCGGGCCGCTGCGGTAGGGCAGCCAGAGGATGCCGCGCCCATCCGCCCGCTCCAGCGTGCCGGAGAGCAGCAGCCGCACCGCCGCGCATTCCAGCAGCGGCAGCAGCGCGCGCGACCAGGCGCCGGCGAGGTCCTCCTCCGGCGCCGCCTCCGCCTGCGCCGCCGCCATGGGGTCGGTCTCGGGCAGGGCGGGCAGGTGGTGCATCTCGTCCACCACCAGCAGGGTGCGGTGGCGGCGGAACTCGGCCAGGTGCAGCGCCGGCGCGGCGGCGATGCCCTGGTAGGTGGTGACATAGCCATCCAGCCCGCGGCAGGGGTCGGGCGCGTTCTCCGCCGCCCGCACCGTGAGGCCGTGGCCCAGCGCGGCGCGCCAGGCGGGGTCGGCGAAGGCCTCCTCGGCCTGCAGGCGCAGGCTGTCGCGCGGCACCACCCAGCAGACGCGGTCGATCAGCCCCGCCGCCTTCAGCCGCGCCGCCGCGATCACCGGCAGCAGCGACTTGCCGCCGCCCGGCGTCACGGCGGCCAGGATGTCCCGTGCCGGGGTGCGCCCCTCGGCGATGGCGGCCACCACCCCGGCGAGGCGGCGCTGATGCGTGCGCAGCTGGCGTGGCAGCGACATGGGCCGGCAACACTCCGTGAAAGTGCTGAACGTAAGAAGAACATCATGCCATTCCAAGGGCTTGTGCCCTGGCAAGTCACGTCGGTGTTACACGTCGGCCGTGCCGGTGGCGCGGGGGCGGGGCGGGCGCGCCGCTGCTCCGCAAAAAGAGAACAAAGAGTGACCATTTGGGCTTGCCAAGGAAGGCTTAAATTCCCACATTGGGCTTGTGCCGATGGTGGGTGGCCAGCGGCACGGAGCGTCGCGCGGCCCTGAAACGCCGCTGCGGATGGAGATGTTCGCCGGCTGCGACTCGGTTGCGCCAGGCGCGCTCCGGCCTTGCCCATGCCACCGGGAGCTTGAGAGAATGTCTGAATATTTTCCTACGGAGGCCGTTCGCGGCCTCTGGGAGGAGCGCCGCGCCGTGGTGCTGGGGCATCTGCGCGCGGCCATCGCGCCGCTCGCCGCCGAAGGGCTCGAAACCCGCGACATCCATGGCTGGGCGCTCTGGGCGCGGCTGAAAAGCTGGACGGTGGACATCACCACCAGCGTGCCCTTCAGCGAGTCGGACCACCTCGCCATGCTGGAGCGGGCGATGAAGGTGACCGAGTTCGGCCCCGGCCGGCCGGTGGTGCGGGAGGGGAAGATTCGCTTCCTGCCCGGCAGCGCCACGCTGGCGCCGGAAGGGCGCGCCGCGCTGGAGGCGGCGGCGGCGGCGCTGCTGCGCTTCCTGCGTGAAGGTCCGCCGCAGCGCCTGGATGCGCGCGGCCGCCCGGCCCGGCGCGCGCCCCGCAACCCGACGCGCCGCGCGATGGAGCTGCGCGCCGGCTACGCCAAGGCGGGTTAAGAAAAAAGAACCAAAAAACTTTTGTCAGTTGGCGCCGCGCTGGCTGATGGCGCGCCGCCAAGCTGACAAAGTCTTTTTGCTTCTTTTTCTTCAGAAAAAGAAGAAATCTAGTTCAGGAACAGCTTGCCGGGATTGAGGATCCCCTTCGGGTCCAGCGTGGCCTTCAGCCCGCGCATGATGTCCAGCACCTCGGCGCCGTGCTCCTGCACCAGGAACTCCCGCTTGCCGAGGCCGATGCCGTGCTCGCCCGAGCAGGTGCCGCCCAGCGCCAGCCCCTGCGCCACGATCTGCCGGTCCAGCGCCCAGGCCTTCTCCAGCCCTTCCGGGTCGTCGGCCGGGAACAGGATGACGACGTGGTAGTTGCCGTCGCCGACATGGCCGACGATGCAGGTGTTCTGCCCCGCCGCCTCGGCCAGCGCCTTGGCGCCGGTGATGGCCTCGGCCAGGCGGGAGATCGGCACGCAGACATCGGTGGTGATGCCGCGGCAGCCCGGGTAGAGGGCGTTGGCCGCCCACCAGGCGTCGTGCCGGGCCTTCCACAGCCGGCCGCGCGTCTCGGCGTCCTCGGCCCAGGCGAAGCCCTTGCCGCCCATCTCGGCGGCCAGCGCCTCCACCGCCTCGGCCTGCTCGCGCACGCCGTTCGGGCTGCCGTGGAACTCCAGGAACAGCGTCGGCAGCGGCGCGTAGGGCAGCTTCGAATAGGCGATGGAGGCGCGCATCTGCTCGGCATCCGCCAGCTCGATGCGCGCCACCGGGATGCCCGCCTGCATCGTCATGATGACGGTCTCGACCGCCGCCTGCAGGCTGTCGAACTGGCAGACGGCGGCGGTGGTCGCCTCCGGGATGCCGTGCAGCCGCAGGCGGATCTTGGTGACGACGCCGAGCGTGCCCTCGGAGCCGATGATCAGCCGCGTCAGGTCGTAGCCATTGGCGGCCTTGCGGGTGCGGCCGCCGGTGGTGATGACGCGGCCATCGGCCAGCACCACCTCGAGGCCCATCACCGCCTCGCGCATGGTGCCGTAGCGCACGGCGTTGGTGCCGCTGGCGCGGGTGGCCACCATGCCGCCCAGCGTGCAGTGGCTGCCGGGATCGACGGGGAAGAACAGCCCCTGGTCGCGCAGGAAGTCGTTCAGCTGGTGGCGGGTGACGCCCGGCTCCACCAGGCAGTCCATGTCCTCGGCATTCACCTCCAGCACCGCGTTCATGCGGCTGAGGTCGAGGCTGATGCCGCGCCGGACGGGCACCACGTGCCCCTCCAGGCTGGTGCCGGCGCCGAAGGGCGTCACCGGCACGCCCTGCGCGTGGCACAGCGCCAGCAGGCGGGAGACCTCCGCCGTGCTCTCCACGAAGGCCACCGCGTCCGGCAGCACCGGCGGGTTGGCGTCCTCGCCGCGCGAATGCTGCTCGCGGATGGAGGCGTTGGTGGAGAGGCGCTCGCCCAGGAAGTCGCGGGCGGCGGCCAGCACCGTGTCGAGCGGCGTGGTGTCGAGCGGCGTGATGTCGAGAAGGGGGGTCATGCGGTCTCCTCCACCCGCGCCAGCGGGCAGGTCAGGCAATGCGGGCCGCCGCCACCCAGGGTGAACAGCGACAATTCGGGGTCGAGCACGGTGAGGCCCTCGGCGCGCAGCGCGGCGTTCAGCCCCTGGTTGCCGCGCGCGGAGATAACACGCCCCCCGCCCAGCGCCAGCACGTTGCAGCCGAGCTGCATCACCTCGCGGTAAGAGACGGGGATGCAGCGGATGCCGTGGTCGGCCAGCCAGCCGAGCAGCGTGTCGTCCAGCACCTCGGTGCAGGCCACGGCGAGGCCGGGCGCGGCCATGCAGAACAGCACGTCGAGATGCAGGAAGTGCTCGTCGAACGGCTCGAGGCGCACCTCCCAGCCCTCGGCGCGCAGCCAGCCGGCGAACTGCTCCGCCCCCGCCTCGTCCGTGCGGCCGCCCGAATGGCCGATCAGCGCCAGGCCGGGGCGGAGGATGTGGATGTCGCCCCCCTCCAGCGTGCCGGCGGAGGATTTCCGCCAGAAGGCGCTGCCATGGGCGGCGTGGAAGTCGATCAGCGCGGCGTATTCGCCCCGGCGCTGCGGCCGCTCGAGCTGGCACAGCACGGCGCCCCGGTGGGTCATCACCACGCTGTCGCGCGTATAGGCCATGTAGGGCAGGTGCGGCTCCGGCGTCAGCCGGTGGATGGTGACGCCGGCCTCCTGCATCGCCGCCACCAGCTCGGCGTGCTGGGCGGCCAGATGCGCCGGCGCCGGCGCCTGCCGGTTCTCCGACAGGGTGCGGCGGGCGATGCTGTTGGTGGGGATCCACCGGTAATGATCCGGGGGGCAGACGAGGACGTCCGTCAGGACCCCTGTTTCGGAAGCGACGTGCCAGTTCGACATGCGCGGCACGCTACGCCCGCCGCGCGCGCCACGCCAGCGGCGCTATTCGCCCCGCGCCAGCAGCGCTATTCGCCCTGCGCCAGCGGCGCTATTCGCCCAGCAGCCGCCGCATCGCGCGCAGCGTCTCGGGCGGCAGGGTGCGAATGCGCGCGGCGAGCAGGTTGGCCAGCTCGGTCGCCTCCGGCGAGAGGCCGGCGGTGTCGAGTGTCACGCGCGGGTGGGAGAGGCGGGCGAGGCGCACCATCTCCTCCGCATCGTCCCAGATCAGCTCGAAATACTCGTTCACCTGGTGGATCAGCCCCGCCGAGGGCCGGCCGCGCCGCCCGTGCTCCAGCGCCGAGAGATAGGCGGCCGAGACATGCAGCGCGGCGGCGAGCTGCTGCAGCGTCACGCCCCGGTCCTCGCGCAGCGCGCGCAGCCTGGCGCCGAAGGGGGTCACGCGCGGCGCCTCAGGGGGCGCGGCGGCGGCGCAGCAGCAGGTGCACCACCCCCTGGTTCGGCACCGGGTGCGCCGCGCCGAGCAGCAGCGGCCGCAGGTCGGGCGCGTTCAGCCAGTGCGGCAGCTCCCGCCGCAGCACGCCGCCATCCGGCGCCGGGCCCTTGCCCGTCACCACCGCCACGCAGCGCAGCCCCTGGGCATGGGCGGAGAACAGGAAGCCCCGCACCGCCAGATAGGCCTCCTGCGCGCGGCGGCCATGCAGGTCCAGCGTCCGCTCCGGGCGGGTGCGGCCGCGGCGCAGATCCTTCCAGCGCTGGTGGTCCAGCCCGCCGGGCTGGTGGCCGACATGCAGGGCGGAGGGGGAGGGCCGCGGGGCCGGGGGCGCGGCGGGCAGGGTGGCG
>NZ_JBHSCH010000027.1:0-49168 GCF_042651065.1 Teichococcus aestuarii | reverse complement strand
TCGCGCCGATCGCGATGGACCAGGGCCTGCGCTTCGCCATCCGCGAGGGCGGCCGCACCGTCGGCGCCGGCGTCGTCGCCTCCATCAGCAAGTAAGCGGCAGCGGAAGAAGAGACAGGCGCCAGACATGGACAGCCAGAACATCCGCATCCGCCTCAAGGCGTTCGATCACCGCGTGCTGGATGGCAGCACGCGGGAGATCGTCAACACCGCGAAGCGGACGGGCGCGCGCGTGCGTGGGCCCATCCCGCTGCCGACGGAAATCGAGCGTTTCACCGTGAACCGCTCGCCGCACGTCGACAAGAAGAGCCGTGAGCAGTTCGAGATCCGGACTCATCGGCGTCTGCTTGATATCGTCGACCCCACTCCGCAGACCGTGGACGCGCTGATGAAGCTCGACCTGGCCGCCGGCGTGGACGTCGAGATCAAGCTCTAAGGCCCGGGGAGCAATCTGCCATGGCCGCGAAGAATGGTCGCACCGGCCTGATCGCGAAGAAGCTGGGTATGACCCGGCTGTTCAACGACGACGGCTCGACCGTGCCCGTTACCGTGCTGCACCTGGATCAGGTGCGCGTGGTGGCCGCCCGCACGGAAGAGAAGGACGGTTACAATGCGGTTCAGCTTGGCTTCGGCCAGGCGAAGCCGAAGAATGTCTCGAAGCCCAACAAGGGTCACTTCGCCAAGGCGGGTGTCGAGGCGCCGAAGAAGGTCGTGGAGTTCCGCGTGGCGGCTGACGCCATGCTGGAGCCCGGCGCGAAGCTCTCCGCGAATCACTTCGTGAAGGGCCAGATCGTCGACGTGACGGGCACCTCGAAGGGCAAGGGGTTTGCCGGCGCCATGAAGCGCTGGAACTTCTCCGGCCTCGAGGCCTCGCACGGCGTGTCGATCTCGCACCGTAGCCACGGTTCGACGGGCAACCGTCAGGATCCGGGCAAGACCTTCAAGAACAAGAAGATGGCTGGCCATCTGGGCGTTGAGCGCGTGACCACGCAGAACCTGGAGGTCGCCGGTTTCGACCTCGACAAGGGCCTGCTGATGGTCAAGGGCGCGGTGCCTGGTGCGAAGGGCGGGTATGTGCTGGTTCGTGACGCCGTGAAGGTGTCGCGCCATGCCGACGCGCCGTTCCCCGCGGCCGTGGCCTGAGGGTAAGGACATGCAGGTTCCTGTCATCACCCTGGACAACGGTCAGGCCGGCGAGATCGACCTCCCGGACGCGCTGTTCGCCGCCTCCCCCCGCGCCGACATCATGGCGCGCGTGGTGCACTGGCAGCTCGCCAAGCGCCGCGCCGGCACCCACAAGGTGAAGGGCATGGGCGAGGTTTCCGGGACGACCAAGAAGCCGTATCGGCAGAAGGGCACCGGTAACGCGCGCCAGGGCTCGCTCCGCGCGCCGCAGTTCCGCACCGGTGGCGCCGTGCACGGCCCCGTCGTGCGCGACCACGGCTACTCGCTGAACAAGAAGGTCCGCCGCCTGGGCCTGATCAGCGCGCTGAGCCAGAAGGCCGCCGAGGGCAAGCTGATCGTCCTCGACACCGCCTCGCTCGGCGACGCCGCCAAGACCTCCGCCATGGCCTCCAAGGTCAAGGCGCTGGGCTGGAAGAGCGCGCTGGTGGTGGATGCGTCGGTCGAGGACGGCTTCGGCCGTGCCGTGCGCAACCTTCCGAACGTGAACGTGCTGCCCACGCTGGGCGCCAACGTTTACGACATTCTGAAGCATGACGTGCTGGCGGTGACCCGCCAAGCCGTCGAGGCTCTGAAGGAGCGGCTGGCATGAGCGAGACCGCGACCAA
Source organism: Teichococcus aestuarii (assembly GCF_042651065.1). NCBI lineage: Bacteria > Pseudomonadati > Pseudomonadota > Alphaproteobacteria > Acetobacterales > Roseomonadaceae > Roseomonas > Teichococcus aestuarii. Next base: position 47,379 of record NZ_JBHSCH010000027.1, on the reverse strand, counting down.
GAAGAAGCCCGTGATCTCGCGCGAGAAGATGTATCTGACCATCCTCGCGCCGGTCATCACCGAGAAGGCCACCGGCCTCGCGGAGCAGAACCAGGTCACCTTCAAGGTGCCGCTGACTGCCTCGAAGCCGGAGATCAAGGCCTCCGTCGAGGGCCTGTTCGGGGTGACGGTCGTCGCCGTGAACACCCTCGTCATGAAGGGCAAGACCAAGCGGGTGCGCGGCCGTGAGGGCGTGCGCTCCGACTGGAAGAAGGCGGTCGTCCGCCTGGCCGAGGGCCAGAGCATCGACCTCACCACGGGGCTCGCTTAACGCCATGGCGCTGAAGCACTTTAACCCGGTCACCCCGAGCCTGCGCGGCACGATCCTCATCGATCGTTCCGAGCTGTACAAGGGCAAGCCGGTCAAGCAGCTGACGGAGGGCAAGAGCCACTCCGGCGGCCGCAACAATCATGGCCGCATCACCGTCCGGTTCCGGGGCGGCGGGCACAAGCAGAGCTACCGCGTCGTTGATTTCAAGCGCCGCAAGTTCGATGTGCCGGCCACCGTGGAGCGGCTGGAATACGACCCGAACCGCACCGCCTTCATCGCGCTGCTGAAGTACGAGGACGGCGAGCTCGCCTACATCCTCGCGCCGCAGCGCCTGAAGGTGGGCGACACGGTCGTGGCCGGTGAGCGTGTGGACATCAAGCCGGGCAACGCGATGCCGCTCGGCTCGATCCCGGTCGGCACGATCATCTACAACATCGAGATGAAGCCCGGCGCGGGTGGCAAGATCGCCCGCTCGGCCGGCACCTACGGGCAGCTCGTCGGCAAGGACGCCGGCTACGCGCAGGTGAAGCTGATGTCCGGTGAGCTGCGCCTGGTGCGTGGCGAGTGCATGGCCTCGATCGGTGCGGTGTCCAACCCGGACAACCAGAACCAGCATATCGGCAAGGCCGGCCGCTCGCGCTGGCTGGGCCGCAAGCCGCATCAGCGCGGCGTCGTCATGAACCCGGTCGACCACCCGCATGGTGGTGGCGAGGGCCGGACCTCGGGTGGCCGCCACCCGGTGACGCCGTGGGGCAAGCCGACCAAGGGCTACAAGACCCGCACCAACAAGCGCACGGACAAGCTGATCGTCCGTCGCCGCAACGTGACGAAGGGCTGACCGCGATGTCGCGCAGTGTCTGGAAGGGGCCGTTCGTCGACGGCTACCTGCTGAACAAGGCGGACGCGGCCCGTGCGTCGACGCGCAACGAGATCATCAAGATCTGGTCGCGTCGCAGCACGATCCTGCCGCAGTTCGTCGGGCTGACCTTCGGTGTCTACAACGGCAAGAAGTTCATTCCCGTCCAGGTGTCCGAGAACATGGTGGGCCATAAGTTCGGCGAGTTCTCGCCGACGCGCACCTTCACCGGGCACTCCTCGGACAAGAAGGCGAAGCGGGGCTAAGCGATGAGCAAGCCAAAGCACGAGCGCACGCTCGCCGAGACCGAGGCGAAGGCCGTGACCCGGAACATCCGGGTCTCGCCCTACAAGCTCAACCTGGCCGCCGGGCTGATCCGTGGGAAGAAGGCGCAGGACGCGGTGGCGATCCTGACCTTCTCCAAGCGCCGCATCGCGCAGACGGTGAAGGCGACGCTGGAGAGCGCCATCGCGAACGCGGAGAACAACCACCAGCTCGACGTCGACCGCCTGGTCGTGTCGAAGGTGGAAGTGGGCCGCGCCATCGTGATGAAGCGCTTCCACGCGCGCGGCCGCGGCAAGGCGGCCCGCGTGGAGAAGTGGTTCAGCCACCTGTCCATCGTGGTTGCCGAGAAGCAGGCGGACGCCGAGCCGGCGCAGCAGGAGGCCGCGTAAACATGGGCCATAAAGTCAATCCGATCGGGCTGCGGCTCGGCATCAACCGGACCTGGGATTCCCGCTGGTTCGCCGATGCCGACTATTCCCGGCTGCTGCACGATGACCTGAAGCTTCGCAACACGCTGAAGTCGCGCCTGAAGGGCGCCGGCGTGTCGAAGGTGATCATCGAGCGCCCGGCGAAGAAGCCGCGCGTGACGATCCACGCCGCCCGCCCGGGCGTCGTGATCGGCAAAAAGGGCGCCGACATCGAGGTTCTGCGCAAGGATCTGGCCAAGCTGGCCGGGGCCGAGGTGGCGCTGAACATCGTCGAGATCCGCAAGCCGGAGATCGAGGCGCAGCTGGTTGCCGAGAGCATCGCGCAGCAGCTGGAGCGCCGCGTGGCGTTCCGCCGCGCGATGAAGCGCGCCGTGCAGTCCGCCATGCGCCTCGGCGCCGGCGGCATCCGGATCAATTGCGGCGGCCGCCTGGGCGGCGCCGAGATTGCCCGGATGGAGTGGTACCGCGAGGGCCGCGTGCCCCTGCATACCCTCCGCGCGGATATCGACTATGGCACGGCGACCGCGAAGACCACCTACGGCACCTGCGGTGTGAAGGTCTGGATCTTCAAGGGCGAGATCATGGCGCACGACCCGCTCGCGCAGGATAAGCGCGCGGCGGAGCAGGCGCCGCAGCGCTGAGGATAACGGACAATGCTTTCCCCGAAGCGCACGAAGTTCCGTAAGGCGCACAAGGGCCGTATCAAGGGCGTGGCGAAGGGCGGCTTCACGCTGTCCTTCGGCGGCTTCGGCCTGAAGGCGCTCGAGCCGGAGCGCGTCACCGCGCGCCAGATCGAGGCCGCGCGTCGTGCCATCACCCGCGCCATGAAGCGCCAGGGCCGGGTGTGGATCCGCATCTTCCCCGACGTTCCCGTCTCCACGAAGCCGGCGGAAGTCCGCATGGGTTCGGGCAAGGGCGCGCCGGAGTACTGGGCGGCCCGCGTCAAGCCTGGTCGCATCATGTTCGAGATCGACGGCGTCTCGCTCGAGACGGCGCGCGAGGCGCTGACCCTCGGTGCGGCGAAGCTGCCGATCAAGACCAAGCTCGTGACCCGCCTGGGCGCGGCGGAGGCCTGATCCTATGACCAAGATCGTGGATGTCCGCGCCAAGAGCGCGGACGAGCTGAAGACGATGTTGCTGGACCTCCGCAAGGAGCAGTTCAACCTGCGCTTCCAGCGCGCGACGGGCCAGCTTGAGGCGGTTTCCCGCATCAAGGTGGTGCGCCGCGACATCGCCCGTGTTAAGACCGTCCTGGCCGAGCAGTCCCGCTCGGCCGCCAAGGCCTGACGAGGAGACCCCGGCTATGCCGAAGCGCGTCCTCACCGGGCGGGTGGTTAGCGACAAGATGGACAAGACCGTCACGGTTCTTGTCGAGCGTCGCGTGATGCATCCGCTCTACAAGAAGTTCATCCGGCGCTCGAAGAAGTACGCCGCGCATGACGACGCCAACCTGTGCAAGGAAGGCGATGTCGTGGCGATCGAGGAGTGCCGCCCGATCAGCAAGCGGAAGACCTGGCTGGTGATCGAGCGCAACGGCGCCGCGGTCGAGACGGCCGGCTTCACCGTGGGCGCCCCCGTGGCCGCCGACGCGCAGGCCTGAGAATCGAGACTGACCGATGATCATCGTTGAGTCCAACCTCGAGGTCGCCGACAACTCGGGCGCGCGCCGCGTCCAGTGCATCAAGGTGCTGGGCGGCTCCAAGCGCCGCACCGCCTCGGTGGGCGACGTCATCGTGGTGTCCGTGAAGGAAGCGATTCCCCGCGGCAAGGTGAAGAAGGGCGACGTGCAGCGCGCCGTGATCGTGCGGACGGCCTATCCCGTCCGCCGTCAGGACGGCACCGTCATCCGCTTCGATCGCAACGCGGCCGTGCTGCTGAACAAGCAGAACGAGCCGATCGGCACCCGCATCTTCGGGCCCGTCGTGCGCGAGCTGCGCGCGCGGAAGTTCATGAAGATCATCTCGCTGGCGCCGGAGGTTCTGTAATCCATGGCCGCGAAGATCAAGAAGGGCGACCGCGTCCAGATCCTGACGGGTAAGGACAAGGGCAAGCGCGGCGAAGTGCTGCGCGTGCTGCCCGCCGAGGGCCGTGCCGTCGTGCAGGGCCTGAACATGGTGAAGCGCCATACCAAGCCGAAGGGCATGGGCCAGCAGGGCGGCATCGTGGAGAAGGAAGCGTCGCTGAACCTCTCCAACATCGCCCTGATCGATCCCAAGTCCGATAAGCCGACCCGCGTCGGCTTCAAGGTGCTTGAGGACGGCAAGAAGGTCCGGGTCGCGAAGGCCTCGGGCGAGGTGATTGACGCATGAGCGACGCCAAGGAACTGCCCCGTTTCCAGCAGCTTTACGCTGAGACGCTGCGCCAGGCCCTGACGGAGCAGTTCGGCTACCAGAACCCGATGCAGGTTCCGAAGCTGAGCAAGATCGTCATCAACATGGGCGTTGGCGAGGCCGCGGCCGATCAGAAGAAGCTCGATGCCGCGCTGGCCGAGCTGACCGTGATCGCGGGCCAGAAGCCGGTGAAGACCCTGGCGAAGAAGGCGATTGCCGGCTTCAAGATCCGCCAGGGCCAGGCCATCGGCTGCAAGGTGACGCTGCGTCGCGCCAAGATGTTCGAGTTTCTCGACCGTCTGGTGACGATCGCGCTGCCGCGCATGCGTGACTTCCGTGGCCTTCCGGGTAATAAGGGCTTTGACGGCCGCGGGAACTACGCCCTCGGCCTGAAGGAGCAGATCGTGTTCCCCGAAATCAGCTATGATAAGGTGGACGTGGTCCGCGGCATGGACATCGTGTTCGTCACGACGGCGAAGACGGACAAGGAAGCCAAGGCTCTGCTGAAGGGCTTCGACCTTCCTTTCGTCAACTGAGTTTGGAAAACCGCCCAGGTGCCCTCAGCCAGGGGTGCCGGGCAGGTTCCGGAGGATTTAAACCGCATGGCCAAGACCTCGGCTGTCGAGAAGAACAAGCGCCGCGAGCGCCTCTCGAAGCTGCATTCCGCCAAGCGCTCTGCGCTGAAGGCCACGATCATGGATCGTGAGCTGCCGGTGGAGGAGCGCTTCGAGGCGACGCTGAAGCTCGCGGAGATGCCGCGCAATGCTTCGCGCGTTCGCGTGCGCCTGCGCTGTGAGCTGACCGGCCGCCCGCGCGGCAACTACCGCAAGTTCAAGCTGAGCCGTAACGCGCTCCGTGACCTGGCCTCGAACGGCCAGATCCCGGGTCTCGTCAAGGCCAGCTGGTAAGGGGGACGCATGTCGCTGTCCGATCCGCTGGGCGATATGCTGACTCGCATCCGCAACGGGCACCGTGCCCGTAAGGCGCGCGTCACGTCTCCCGCCAGCCGCCTTCGCGCCGATGTGCTCGAAGTCCTGAAGCGTGAAGGCTTCATCCGCGCGTACCGGGCCGAGGAAGTTCGCCCCGGCATCAACGTGCTGGACATCGAGCTGAAGTATTCGGAGGGCGAGCCCGCCATCAAGGAGATCATGCGTGTCTCCAAGCCTGGCCGGCGCGTCTACTCCAAGATCAAGGAGCTGCCGAAGTTCTACAACGGGCTCGGCATTTCCATCCTCTCCACGCCGCGTGGCGTGATGAGCGACAACGAGGCCCGCGCTGCCAATGTCGGCGGCGAGGTCCTGTGCCGCGTGTTCTGAGGGAGGGATAGGTATGTCGCGCGTCGGCAAGTATCCCGTCACGGTTCCCGCCGGTGTTACGGTCGCTCTGAAGGACGGCGTCATCTCCGCCAAGGGCAAGCTGGGCGAGCTCTCGCTCCCGCTGGTCACGGATGCGGTGGATGTGTCCGTCGAGGACAACAAGGTCACGGTCAAGCCGCTGGGCTCGGACCGCCGTGCGCGCACCCTCTGGGGCACCACGCGGAGCCTGATCAACGGCATGGTCACCGGCGTCTCCGCCGGCTTCACCAAGTCCATGGAGATCACCGGCACGGGTTACCGCGCCGCTGTCCAGGGCAAGGAGCTGGTGCTGAACCTCGGCTACAGCCACGAGATCCGCTACGCGATCCCGGAAGGCATCAAGATCACCACGGAGCGCCCGACCGCCATCAAGGTCGAGGGCGTGAACAAGCAGGTGGTCGGCCAGGTTGCCGCTGAGATCCGCGCCTTCCGCGGCCCCGAGCCGTACAAGGGCAAGGGCGTGCGGTACACGGACGAGACGATCCTCCGGAAGGAGGGGAAGAAGAAGTAAGATGGCGAACAAGCTCAACCTGCTGGAGCGGCGGCGCAAGCGCCTGCGCTACCAGCTGCGCCTCAAGAGCGGTGGTCGGCCCCGTCTTTCGGTCTTCCGCTCCGGGAAGCACATCTACGCCCAGGTCATCGACGACAAGGCGGGCCGTACGCTCGCCGCGGCCTCCTCGATCGAGAAGGCCCAGCGCGAGGGCCTGCGCACGGGCGCGGACCGCGAGGCGGCGACCGCGATCGGCAAGCTGCTGGCCGAGCGCGCTCTGGCCGCCGGCGTGACCCAGGTCGTGTTCGATCGTGGTCCCTACCTGTATCACGGCCGGGTGAAAGCCCTGGCGGACGGCGCCCGCGAGGGCGGGCTGTCGTTCTAAGGAGCACAGAATATGGCACGTGAACCGAGGAGCGGCGGCGGCGGTGACCGCGATCGCCGCGGCCGGGGTCCGGACCGCAACACTGAGCGCGAGCCGGGCGACGAGCTGAAGGACAAGCTGGTCACCATCAACCGCGTCGCCAAGGTGGTGAAGGGTGGCCGTCGCTTCTCCTTCGCCGCGCTGGTCGTGGTGGGTGACGAGAAGGGCCGCGTGGGCTGGGGCGCCGGCAAGGCGCGCGAGGTTCCGGAAGCGATCCGCAAGGCGACCGAGCGCGCCAAGCGGACGATGATCCGAGTGCCGATGCGCGAGGGCCGCACCCTGCATCACGACGTGATCGGCGAGTTCGGCGCCGGCCGCGTGATCCTGCGCGCCGCCCCCGCGGGTACCGGCATCATCGCCGGCGGCCCGATGCGCGCGGTGTTCGAGACGCTGGGCATGGGCGACGTCGTCGCCAAGTGCACCGGCACCACGAACCCGCACAACATGGTCAAGGCGACCTTCGCCGCCCTGACGCGCTGCACCAGCCCCCGCGCTGTGGCCGCCCGTCGTGGCAAGAAGGTGTCCGACCTGCTCGGCCCGCGCAAGGATGCGGAGCCGGCGGCGCAGGAGGCTGCCAGTGTCTGAGGCCAAGAAGACCGTTCGGGTGACGCAGGTCGCGTCCCCCATCGGCCGCAAGCCCGGTCAGCGCGAGACGCTGATCGGTCTCGGGCTCAACAAGATCCGCCGTTCGCGCGAGCTGGAGGATACTCCGGCCGTGCGTGGCATGATCCGCAAGGTCGCGCACCTGATCCAGGTGGGCGAGACCACGGAGAAGTAAGATGAAGCTCAACGAGCTGCGCGACAACGCAGGCGCCCGCCTGAAGTTCAAGCGCGTCGGCCGTGGCATCGGGTCGGGCAAGGGCAAGACCTCCGGCCGCGGCGTGAAGGGCCAGAAGGCCCGCACGGGCGTGTCGCTGAACGGGTTCGAGGGCGGTCAGCTCCCGATCTACCGGCGGCTGCCGAAGCGGGGCTTCGTCAACCTGTTCCGCAAGGCATACGCGCCGCTGAACCTGAAGGCGCTCAACGCCGCGCTCGAGTCGGGCCGCCTGCCGGCGGACCAGCCGATCGACGAGGCGGTGCTGGAGGCGGCCGGCCTGGTCCGCACCGGCGCCAAGATCGCCGGCGTGCGCCTGCTGGCGCATGGCGAGATCAGCCGCGCGGTGACCATCACGGTCTCCGGCGCCTCGGCGGCCGCGAAGGCGGCGATCGAGGCGGCGGGCGGCACCATCACGGTGCTGGTGCCGGCGAAGGAAGCGGCGCCCGCGGCGTGACGCTTGCGCCCCCCGCCTCCGGGGGGCTAGGTGATGCATCGTCAGGGCTGGCAGCGGCGCCGCGGGAATTGCCCCCCGGCGCCGCAGTCATGTTGCCCGCCGGATGAAGAAGGGCGAAATCATGGCGTCCGCCGCCGAACAGCTTGCGGCCAACCTCAACCTCGGCGTCCTTGCCAAGGCCACCGAGCTCAAGAAGCGCATCTGGTTCACGCTGGCCGCGCTGATCGTCTACCGCATCGGCACCTACGTGCCCGTGCCGGGGGTCGATGCCGCCGTCATGGCGGACATCCTCCGCCAGCATGGCAGCGGCATCCTGGGCATGTTCGACATGTTCACGGGTGGCGCGCTGGGCCGCATGACGGTCTTCGCGCTGAACATCATGCCGTACATCTCGGCCAGCATCATCATCCAGCTCATGAGCGCGGCGGTGCCGGCGCTCGAGGCCCTCAAGAAGGAGGGCGAGTCGGGCCGGAAGAAGCTGAACCAGTACACCCGCTACCTGACGGTGCTGATCGCCGTGTTCCAGGCCTACGGCATCGCCGTGGGGCTCGAGCAGATGCAGGGCAGCTTCGGCCCGGCGGTGTACGATGCCGGCCTGTTCTTCCGCATCTCCTGCGTGGTCACGCTGGTGGGCGGCACCATGTTCCTGATGTGGCTGGGCGAGCAGATCACCGCCCGCGGCGTCGGCAACGGCATCAGCCTGATCATCTTCGCGGGCATCGTGGCCAACCTGCCCTCCGCCCTGGTGGCGACGCTGGAGCTGGGCCGCACCGGCGCCCTCTCGCCGGTGTTCATCATCGCCTTCCTGCTGATCGCGCTGGCCGTCATCGCCTTCGTGGTGTTCATGGAGCGCGCCCAGCGGCGCATCCCCATCCAGTACCCGAAGCGCCAGGTCGGCAACCGCATGTTCGGCGGCGAGAACACGCACCTGCCGCTGAAGCTGAACACGGCCGGCGTCATCCCGCCGATCTTCGCCTCCTCGCTGCTGCTGCTGCCGGCCACCTTCGCGGGCTTCGCGGCGGCGGACCCCACGGCCGATTCCTGGCTGCTGCGGGTGGCGAACATGCTGGCGCACGGGCAGCCGCTCTACATGGCGCTCTACGTGGCGCTGATCATCTTCTTCGCCTTCTTCTACACGGCCGTGGTGTTCAACCCGACCGAGACGGCGGACAACCTCAAGAAGCATGGCGGCTTCGTGCCTGGCATCCGCCCCGGCCAGGCCACGGCGGACTACCTCGACCGCGTGCTGAGCCGGCTGACGGGCGTGGGCGCCATCTACCTCTGCATCGTCTGCCTGCTGCCCGAGATCCTGATCAGCCAGTACGGCGTGCCCTTCTACTTCGGCGGCACTTCCCTTCTGATCATCGTTTCGGTCACCATGGACACGGTGGCGCAGGTGCAGTCGCACCTGTTCGCGCACCAGTATGAGGGCCTGATCCGCAAGGCCCGCATGGGCGGCGGCCGCGGCGGCACCCCGCGGCTCCGCTGAAGGGAAGGGGACGGAGCATGTGCATGAGGCCGGGAAAACAGCGCCGATGAACCTGATTCTGCTGGGGCCCCCGGGGGCCGGGAAGGGCACCCAGGCCAAGCGGCTGGAGGAGCGCCACGGCATCGCGCAGATCTCCACCGGAGACATGCTGCGCGCCGAGGTGCGGAGCGGCAGCGCCATCGGCCAGCAGGCCAAGGCGATCATGGAGGCGGGCCAGCTGATGCCGGACGCCATCATCACCGCCATGCTGGCCAACCGGGTGTCGCAGCCCGATTGCGCGAAGGGCTTCATCCTGGACGGCTTCCCGCGCACCACGCCCCAGGCCGAGGCGCTGGACGTGATGCTGCGGGACAAGGGGCTGCGGCTCGACCACGTGATCGAGCTGAAGGTGGACGACGCGGCGCTGGTCGAGCGCATCGCCGGCCGCTTCACCTGCGCCCAATGCGGCGCCGGCTACCATGACAGCTTCAAGCCCACCGCGAAGCCGGGGGTCTGCGATGCCTGCGGCAGCACCGAGTTCGTGCGCCGCGCCGACGACAAGGCGGAGACGGTGGCCGCACGGCTCGAGGCCTACCACCGCCAGACGGCGCCGCTGCTTCCCTACTACGACGCGCAGGGCAAGCTGAGCCAGGTGGACGGCATGGCCTCGATGGACGAGGTGGCCCGCCAGATCGAGGCGGTGCTGGGCCGCTGAGCCATCGGGGCCGCGGGCCGGGGTGGCGAGGGGGGCGGGTTTTCCGCCCCCTTTTTCATGCGGTCGTTCCGGCTTGACTCCTGGGGCGCGCCCTCGCTAAACCCGCCCCTCTCGCGGGCGGAGGCAACTCCGGCCGCGATGATGGCCGTGTCTGAGGCACTTCCGACCCCGGGCCCGGCTGATCACCTTCGCCGGACACATTCTGCCGGTACCGAACGGGAGCCCATGAAGGCTCCAGGAGCAGGTCATCGATGGCACGCATTGCAGGCGTGAACATTCCTACCAACAAGCGCGTTCTCATTTCTCTTCGCTACATCTACGGCATCGGTCCGTCGAACGCGAAGGTGATCTGCGAGCAGCTCGGCATCCCCGAGGATCGCCGCGTCAACCAGCTGACGGATGAGGAAATCCTCAAGATCCGCGAGCTGATCGACCGCGAGTACCGGGTCGAGGGCGATCTGCGTCGCGAGAACGCGATGAACATCAAGCGCCTGATGGACATGGCCTGCTATCGTGGCCTGCGTCACCGCAAGGGCCTGCCCGTCCGTGGCCAGCGCACCCACACGAACGCCCGTACCCGCAAGGGCAAGGCCGTGGCGATTGCCGGCAAGAAGAAGGTGACCAAGTAATATGGCCCGTCAGCCCACCGGTCGCCCGCGGAAGAAAGAGCGCAAGAACATTGCCTCTGGCGTGGCGCATGTCCTCGCCTCCTTCAACAACACCATCGTCACCATCACCGACAGCCAGGGCAACGCCATCGCGTGGTCCTCGGCCGGCAGCCAGGGTTTCAAGGGCAGCCGCAAGTCGACCCCGTACGCCGCCCAGGTCGCCGCGGAAGACGCCGGCCGCAAGGCGCGCGAGCACGGCATGGAGACGCTGGAGATCATGGTCTCCGGTCCCGGCTCGGGGCGTGAGTCGGCCCTGCGCGCCCTGCAGGCCGTCGGCTTCTACGTGACGGCCATCAAGGACGTGACCCCCATCCCGCACAATGGCTGCCGTCCGCGCAAGCGGCGTCGGGTCTGAGGCGAGGCTGCAGGAGAAACCGTAGTGCTCGAGCGCAACTGGCGTTCCCTGATCCGTCCCGAGAAGCTCGATGTCGAGCCTGGGGCCGACCCCTCGCGCGTTGCGACGGTGGTGGCGGAGCCGCTCGAGCGCGGCTTCGGCATGACCCTCGGCAACGCGCTGCGGCGCGTGCTGCTGTCGTCGCTGCAGGGTGCGGCGGTCACCGCCATCCGCATCGACGGCGCGCTGCATGAGTTCTCCAGCCTGCAGGGTGTGCGGGAGGATGTCACCGACATCGTCCTGAACATCAAGCGCCTGGCCATCCGGATGCAGGGCGAGGGCGCCAAGCGCCTGCAGCTCACCGCCTCCGGCCCCGGCGAGGTGACGGCGGGGCAGATCCAGACCACCGGCGACATCGAGATCGCCAACCCGGAGCTGGTCATCTGCACGCTCGACGACGGCGCCAAGCTGTCGATGGAGCTGACCGTCGATGTGGGCAAGGGCTATGTCCCCGCCTCCGAGAACCGCCCCGAGGATGCGCCCATCGGGCTGATCCCCGTGGACGCCATCTATTCCCCCGTCCGCCGCGTGGCGTACCAGGTGCAGCCGACCCGCGTGGGCCAGCGCACCGACTACGACAAGCTGGTGCTGACGGTGGAGACGGACGGCACGGTGGCGCCGGACGATGCGGTGGCGCTCGCCGCCCGCATCCTGCAGGACCAGCTGCAGCTCTTCATCAACTTCGATGAGCCTCGCGAGCGCAAGGTGGAAGAGGTGCAGGACGACCTGCCCTTCAACCGCAACCTGCTCCGCAAGGTGGACGAGCTGGAACTGTCGGTCCGCAGCGCGAACTGCCTGAAGAACGACAACATCGTCTACATCGGCGACCTGGTGCAGAAGACGGAGCAGGAGATGCTCCGCACTCCGAACTTCGGCCGCAAGTCGCTGAACGAAATCAAGGAGGTTCTCGCCTCGATGGGGCTGAGCCTGGGCATGACCGTGCCCGGCTGGCCGCCGGAGAACATCGAGGACCTCGCCAAGAAGATCGAAGAGCCGTTCTGATTTTCGGCCGCGTGAAGGAATAGGACCATGCGTCACGGGGTTGCCGGCCGGAAGCTCGGCGTTACCTCCACCCACCGTATTGCGATGCTCCGCAATATGGCGACCAGCCTGCTCAAGCACGAGCAGATCACCACGACCCTGCCCAAGGCGAAGGAGCTGCGCCCGTATGTCGAGCGCATCATCACGCTCGGCAAGCGTGGCGACCTGCACGCCCGCCGGCAGGCCTACGCGCAGATCATGGACAAGAAGGTGGTGGACAAGCTCTTCACCACCATCGCCGAGCGCTACAAGGCGCGCCAGGGTGGCTACACCCGCGTCCTGAAGGCCGGCATCCGCTACGGCGACGCCGCCGACATGGCGGTGATCGAGCTGGTGGAGCGCGACGTCGCCGCCAAGGGCCTGGATTCCGGCCCGAAGCCCGAGGTCGCCGAGACCGAGGGCCAGCAGGACGCGGCGTAAGCCGCTCCTGCCACGGCAGGGTTGAGCGGGCGGGGCGGATGGGCAACCATCCGCCCCGTCTGCGTTCGCGGGGATCTTGCGGTGGGCCGTGCCGCGGGGCTTGATGCCCGCCACAGCGGAAGGAGCGCCCCGCCATGCGTGTCTCGGTCGTGCAGATGAACCCCGGCCACGACAAGGCCGAGAACATCGCCCAGGCCACCCGGCTGGTCGAGGCGGCCATCGCGGCGGACCGGCCTGGCCTTGTCGCCTTGCCGGAGATGTGGACCTGCCTCGGCGGCGACCGCGCCACCCGCCTCGCCGCCGCCGAGGCGCTGCCGCCCGAAGGCTCCGGCGCGGCGGGCGGCGAGGCCTATGAGTGCCTGCGCGGCCTGGCGCGGCGCCATGGCGTCCATCTCCATGGCGGCAGCATCGCCGAGAGCGGGGCGGAGGGCGGGCGGCTCTACAACACCACCCTGGCCTTCGGGCCAGACGGCACCGAGCTGGCGCGCTACCGCAAGATCTTCCTGTTCGACATCACCCGGCCGGACGGCAGCGGGCACCGGGAGAGCAACACCTACGCGGCCGGCGATCAGGTCGTCACCTATCGGGCGGGCGATCTCCGCGTCGGCTGCGCCATCTGCTACGACCTCCGCTTCCCCGAGCTGTTCCTGGCGCTGCGGCGGCAGGGGGCGGAGCTGATCCTGCTGCCTTCCGCCTTCACGCTGGAGACGGGCAAGGACCATTGGGAGCCGCTGCTGCGGGCGCGCGCCATCGAGACGCAGTGCTGGCTGGCCGCCCCCGCCACCTGGGGCCAGCACCAGGAGCGCGCCGGGCCGCGCCGCACCTACGGCCATTCCCTCGTCGTCGATCCCTGGGGCCATGTGGTCGCCCGCGCCAGCGACGGGAAGGGCTGGGCCACCGCGCGGCTGGACCCGGCGCTCACCGCCCGGCTGCGGCGGGACATGCCGGTGCTGGAGCACCGCGACGCCGCGCGGGTGCGCTGGGCATGACCGCCGCGCTGCTCGGCCCCGGCCATCTAGGCGACATGCCGGACCTGCCGCGGGAGCTGCACGGCCGCATCGCCTTCCTCGCCGCGCCCACGGAGGTGGCGGAATCGGCGCGGGCGCATTTCGTTGCCCTGCATGGCGATGCGCCGCCGGAGGAGGCCGCGGTGGTGGTGGCGCTGGGGGGCGACGGCTTCATGCTGGAGACGCAGCACCGCTTCCTCGGCCGCAACCTGCCGGTCTATGGCATGAACTGCGGCAGCGTCGGCTTCCTGATGAACGCCTTCCAGCCGGAGGAGCTGCCGGCGCGGCTGGCCGTGGCGCAATCCGCCACGCTGCACCCGCTGCGGATGCGCGCGGTGGACGCCACCGGCACGCTGCGCGAGGCGCTGGCCATCAACGAGGTGTCGCTGCTGCGGGAGACGCGCCAGGCGGCCAAGATCCGCATCCTGGTCGATGGCAAGGAGCGCCTGGCGGAACTGATCTGCGACGGCATCCTGGTGGCCACCCCCGCCGGCAGCACCGCCTACAACCTCTCGGCCTATGGCCCGATCGTGCCGCTCGGCGCCAACCTGCTGCCGATGACGCCCATCTCCGCCTTCCGCCCGCGCCGCTGGCGCGGCGCGCTGCTGCCGGCCGACGCGGTGGTGCTGTTCCAGATCCTGGAGCCGGGCAAGCGCCCCGTTGCCGCCGTGGCCGACAATGTGGAGGTGCGCGACATCCGCTCCGTCGAGGTGCGGGAGGATCGGAGCCTGCGCATGACCATGCTGTTCGACCCCGACCATGGCCTCTCGGAGCGGATCATCGCCGAGCAGTTCACCGTGTGATCCCGAGGCGCCGCTTCCCGTGCCTGATGCCGCCGGTCTATCGTTGCGGGTGTGCAAAAAGTTCCTGGGAGGAACGGGAATGTCGAACGGTGTTTCGCGGCGGCTGGCGCTCGCCATGCCCGCCTTGCTTCTGGGCGCCCCGCCGCTGAGCAGGCCCGGGCGGGCGCAGGGTGGCTTTCCCGGCCGACCGGTCCGCTTCATCGTGCCCTACACGCCGGGTGGCGTCTCCGACATCACAGCCCGGCTGATGGCCGAGCCGCTGGCCGGCAAGTGGGGCTTCCCCGTGCCGGTGGAGAACCGCCCGGGGGCGGATGGCATCATCGGCACCGAGGCGCTGGCCCGCGCGGCGCCGGATGGCCACACGCTGGCGCTGGTCTCGGTCGGCCACCCGGTGAACGCGGCCTTCTACAGGCTGCCCTACGACACCATGGCCGATTTCAGCTTCGTCACCCTCACCACGCGCACGCCGCTGGTGCTCTGCGCCGCGCCCGGCTTCGGCCCCTCCACGCCGGAGGAGCTGGTGCGGCATGCGAAGGACAAGCCGCCGGGCACCGTCACCTTCGCCGGCACGGGGGGCGTGGTGCGGCTGGCGCCGGTGCTGTTCGCGCAGCGGGCGGGGGTGGAGTTCACCTACGTGCCCTATCGCGGCAGCACCCAGGCGCATCCGGACCTGATGTCCGGGCGGGTGGACATCATGTTCGACACGGTGCCGGCGGCGCTGGGCCATATCCGGGCGGGCAAGCTGAAGGCGCTGGCCACCACCGGCGCCGAGCGCGCGCCGCAGCTGCCCGACGTGCCGACCATCGGCGAGGCGGCCATGCCCGGCTTCGAGGCCAGCACCTGGGGCATGGTGATCGCCCCCGCGAAGCTGCCGCCGGCGGTGCTGGCGAAGCTCTCGGCCGATTGCGCCGAGGCGGTGCGCCAGCCCCCGGTGGTGGAGCGCCATGCCGCGCTCGGCGCCGCCATCCAGACCTCCGCGCCGGAGGAGACGCGCGCCTTCGTGCAGGCGGAGATGGAGAAATGGGGCGAGGCCGCCCGCCGCGCCGGCATCCAGCCGCAGACGGTGGGCTGAAGCGGGACGGGATGGCGGGGGAGGGAGGCCTCCCCCGCCGCGTGGCTCAGTTGGCCTTGCGCACGCCCATGGCGACGGTGCGCTCATCCATGCGCGGCTCGTAGGTGAGGCCCTTCCGCACCGCCCAGGTGTTCACCAGCTGGTAGAGCGGCGTGACCGCCACATCGTCCATGGCGAACTTCACCGCCTCCTGCAGCAGCTTCTCGCGCTGCGCGTCGTCGATGGTGGCGGCGGCGCGGGCGGTCATGGCATCCAGCTCGGGGTTGGAGTAGCGGCCGGAATTGCTGGCGCCGGTGCGCTTCTCGCGGTCGTAGGTGCCGATGATGTTGACCAGCAGGTAGCTCGCCTCGCCGGTGGTGCTGCCCCAGCCAGACAGCCGCATGCCGAA
Organism: Teichococcus aestuarii; assembly: GCF_042651065.1. Lineage (NCBI taxonomy): Bacteria > Pseudomonadati > Pseudomonadota > Alphaproteobacteria > Acetobacterales > Roseomonadaceae > Roseomonas > Teichococcus aestuarii. The sequence continues at coordinate 31,654 of NZ_JBHSCH010000027.1, read as the reverse complement.
TTCCTGCCGGTTGGAGCGCACCGAGAAGGTGGTCCAGGGCAGCGCCTCCACCTGGGTCTGCACGCCGATGCGGGTCCACATCTGCGCCACGGCCTGGGCGGTCTTGGCATCGTTCGGGTAGCGGTCGTTTGGGCTGTGCAGGGTCATCCTGAAGCCCTGCGGGAAGCCGGCCTCGGCCAGCAGCTTCTTCGCGCCGTCCGGGTCGTAGGCCGGCGGCTTGACGGCGGGGTTGTAGCCGAAGGTGCCCGGCGGCAGCCACTGGCCGGTGGGCTGGGCAGTGCCCTCCATGATGCGCTCGGCCAGCGCCTCGCGCTGGATCGCCATGGAGAGGGCGCGGCGCACGCGCAGGTCCTGGAAGGGGTTCTGCGGCAGCGGCTTGCCGGCATTGTCGGTGACGAAGGGCACCTCGCCGGTGCGCGAGAAATCCGCCATCAGGTAGATCAGCCGCACGCCCTGGATCTCGGCGATGGTGATGCGGCTGTCGCGGCGCAGCCTGGCGAGATCGGTGGAGGGCACCTGGTCGATCACGTCCACATCGCCGGCCAGCACGGCGGCGCTGCGCGCCCCGTCATTGCCGATGAAGCGGAAATTGACCTTCTCCCACGGCTCCTTGCCGCCCCAGTAGGCGTCGTTGCGCACCAGCTCGGCGCGGTCGCCGGGGCGGTAGGCCTGCAGCCGGTAGGGGCCGGTGCCGATGGCGGCCTTGCCGCTGTTGTAGTCCTCGGTGGTGGCGCCCTCGCCCGCATGGCGGGAGATGATGGAGATGGCGCCCAGTTCCACCGGCAGCAGCGGGTGCGGCGCGGCGGTGTGGAAGCGGATGGTCAGCGGATCGACCACCTCGACCTTGGTGATGGCGCGCACGAAGCCGCCCATGCCGCCCGGGCTGTTCGGCACGTTGGGCGCGCGGGCGATGCTGAAGGCGACGTCATCGGCGGTGAAGTCACGGCCATCGTGCCACTTCACGCCGGAGCGGAGCTTGAACTCCCAGAGGGTGGGTTCCACCGCGCGCCAGCTCTCGGCCAGCATGGGGTAGGGCTGCGCGTTGGCGTCGCGCCCCACCAGGTAGTCGAAGACATGCATGGCCAGCGCGTGGTTGGGCGCCGCGTTGTAGAAATGCGGGTCGGCCGAGGTGACGGCGCCGCCGATGCCGATGTTCAGGGTCTGCGCCTGCGCCGGCAGGGCGATGGCCGAAAAGGCCAGCGGCACCGCGAGAAAAGTAGCGCAAAGCGATATTTTTCTTGGAATTTCCATGTTTGTTTCTCCGGACTGTCAGAACGCCGCAACCTAGCGACCCGGGGCCGCGCCTGCTACACTCCGCCGTGAAGAGGGTGTAATCTCCCGGGGGACGGTATCATGATGATCAGCATGCGGGCGGCCGCGATGGCCGCCGTTTCGGCGTTTGCGCTGAGTTCGGCGGTACCCGCCTCGGCGCAGAACCTCTCCATGGCGGTGGGCGCGCAGGTCACCTCGCTCGACCCCCACTATCATGCGCTGTCGCCGAACCTCGCCGTGGCGACGATGATCTTCGACACGCTGACGGCCTTCGATTCGGAATCCCGGATGGAGCCGGGCTTGGCCGAGAGCTGGCGCGCGGTGGAGCCCACGGTGTGGGAGTTCAAGCTCCGCCCGGGCGTGAAGTTCCACAACGGCAACGCCTTCACCGCCGAGGACGTGGCCTTCACCATCGCCCGCGTGCCGCAGGTGGTGAACAGCCCCTCCTCCTACGCCATCTACACCCGCGCCATCGAGCGGGTGGAGATCGTCAACCCGCTGACGGTCCGCTTCCACACCCGCTCGCCCTACCCGGTGCTGCCGAACGACCTCGGCCAGGTGGCGATCCTCGACAAGGAGACGCATGAGGGCGCCTCCACCGAGGATTTCAACAGCGGCAAGGTGGCGGTGGGCACCGGCCCGTTCCGCTACGTCAACTTCCGCTCGGGCGACCGGCTGGAGCTGGAGCGCAACGACGCCTACTGGGGCGACAAGCCGCACTGGGCCCGCGTGAACTACCGCATCCTGCCGAACGACGCCTCGCGCACCGCGGCGCTGCTGGCCGGCGACGTGGACTTCATCGACCAGGTGCCGACCAGCGACCTCGCCAACCTGCGCCGCAGCGACAAGGTCCGCGTCTCCGAGAAGGACGGGCTGCGCATCATCTTCCTGGCGCTGGACCACCTGCACCCGGAAGGCTCGCCGCAGATCACCGACGCCGAGGGCAAGCCGCTCGGCAAGAACCCGCTGCACGATCTGCGGGTGCGCCGCGCCCTCTCCACCGCCATCGACCGGCCGGCCATCGCCAGCCGCGTGATGGAGGGCACCTCGATGCCCTCCGGCCAGTTCCTGCCGCCCACCGCCTTCGGCGCCATCCCCGACCTCGCCGCCCCCAAGGCGGACCCGGACGCGGCGAAGAAGCTGCTGGCCGAGGCCGGCTACCCGAACGGCTTCCGCATCACGCTCAGCGGCCCGAACGACCGCTACATGAACGACGCCCGCATCGTACAGGCGATCGGCCAGATGTGGACGCGCATCGGCGTGCGCACCCAGGTGGACGCGCAGCCCTGGACCACCTTCATCAGCCGCGCCGGCCGCCAGGAATTCTCCGCCTTCCTGGTCGGCTGGGGCAGCTCCTCCGGCGAGGCGTCGAACCCGCTGCGTTCGCTCGTCGCCGGCTACGACCGTGACAAGGGCTTCGGCACCTCCAATCGCGGCCGCTATTCCAACCCCGAGGTGGACGCCAAGCTCGAGGCCGCGCTGCGCGAGCTGGACGACCCCAAGCGCGAGGCGCTGCTGCGCGACGCGACCCGGCTTGCCATGGAGGATGTCGCCATCATCCCGATCCACATCCAGAAGAACCTGTGGGCGATGCGCCCGACGCTGCAGCATGACAGCCGCGCCGACGAGCTGACCCGCGCGCAGGATGTGCGCCCCGCCAGCAGCCAGCCCGCGGCGCGCTGACGGCCATGGCGGTCTATCTCCTCCGGCGGCTGCTGCAGTCCGCCCTCGTCATGCTGGCGATGTCCGTCATCGTCTTCATCGGCGTCTATGCCATCGGCGACCCGGTCGAGATCCTGATCTCGCCGGACGCCGACCAGATGGAGCGCGAGCGCGCGATCAAGGCGCTCGGCCTCGACCTGCCGCTGTGGATGCAGTACCTCTCCTTCCTCGGCAACGCGCTGCGCGGCGATCTCGGCCGCAGCTTCGTGTTCAACGAGCCGGCGCTGCAGCTGATCCTGCAGCGCATGCCGGCGACGCTGGAGCTGGCCTTCGGCGCCATGTTCATCGCGCTGCTGATCGGCCTGCCGCTCGGCCTCTATGCCGGCCTCAAGCCCAACTCGACCGGCTCCAAGCTGGTCATGGCCGGCTCCATCCTCGGCTTCTCGCTGCCCACCTTCTGGGTGGGGCTGATGCTGATCATGGTGTTCGCCGTGCAGCTCGGCTGGCTGCCCTCCACGGGCCGCGGCCCGACGGTGGAGGTGCTCGGCCTGCGCTGGTCCTTCCTCACCTGGGACGGGCTGCGCCACCTGGCGATGCCGGCGCTGAACCTGGCGCTGTTCAAGATCAGCCTCGTCATCCGCCTGACCCGCGCCGGCGTGCGCGAGACGATGCTGATGGACTACGTGAAGTTCGCCCGCGCCAAGGGCCTCAGCCCGGCGCGCGTGACCTATGTCCACGTCTTCAAGAACATCCTGATCCCGGTCGTCACCGTGGTCGGGCTGGAGCTGGGCTCCACCATCGCCTTCTCGGTGGTAACGGAGAGCGTCTTCGCCTGGCCGGGCATGGGCAAGCTGATCATCGACAGCATCAACGTGCTCGACCGCCCCGTGATCGTCGCCTACCTGATGATCATCGTGCTGATGTTCATCACCATCAACCTGCTGGTGGACCTCGCCTATTCGGCGCTCGACCCGCGGGTGCGGCTGGAGAACAAGTGAGATGAGTGTTTCCACAGCCGAGACCGCCGTGCCGCCCGCCAAGGCGCCCAAGGTCGAGACGCCGTTCCGCCGCTTCGTCTCCGAGTTCTGCGAGAGCAAGCTGGCCCTGGTCGGGCTGATCGTCTTCGCGATCATCGTCTTCATCGCCGTCTTCGCGCCCTTCCTGTCGCCGCAGAACCCCTACGACCTGGCGCAGCTCGACATCATGGACGGCCGCCTGGAGCCGGGCACGCGCGACGGCGCCGACACCATGACCTACTGGCTCGGCACCGATGACCAGGGGCGCGACATGCTCTCCGGCATCATGTACGGGCTGCGCATCTCGCTGATGGTGGGCGCGGGCTCCGCCATCATCGCCTGCGCCGTCGGCGCCTCGCTCGGCCTGCTCGCGGCTTACGCCGGCGGGCGGACCGACACCGTCATCATGCGGCTGGTCGACCTGCAGCTCTCCTTCCCGACCATCCTGGCGGCGCTGATGATCCTGGCCTTCCTGGGCAAGGGTATCTTCAACGTCGTCATCGCGCTGGTCATCGTGGAATGGGCCTACTACGCCCGCACCGTGCGCGGCACGGCGCTGGTGGAGCGGCGGCGGGAATACATCGAGGCGGCGCAGTGCCTGGCGCTGCCGACGCGCCGCGTCATCTTCCGCCACCTGCTGCCGAACTGCCTGCCGCCGCTGATCGTCGTCGCCACCATGCAGATCGCCCGGGCCATCGCGCTGGAGGCGACGCTGTCCTTCCTCGGCCTCGGCGTGCCGATCACCGAGCCCTCGCTCGGCCTGCTGATCTCGAACGGCTACGAGTACATGCTCTCCGGCAAGTACTGGATCAGCTTCTACCCGGGCATCGCGCTGCTCGTCACCATCGTCTCGATCAACCTGGTGGGCGACCAGATGCGCGACGTGCTCAATCCGCGGCTGAAGAAGTAAGGGGCGGCATGTCTCAGACCCAGATGCAGACCACCTCCATGGCCGCCACCGCCGCGGCCCCCACGCTCGAGGTGCGTGACCTGCAGACCCACTTCTTCACCCGCGCCGGCGTGGTGAAGGCGGTGGACGGCGTCTCCTTCACCGTCGGCCGCGGCAAGGTGCTCGGCCTGGTGGGCGAGTCCGGCTCCGGCAAGACGGTGACGGGCTTCTCCATCCTCGGGTTGGTGGACGCGCCGGGCCGCATCGTCGGCGGCGACATCCTGTTCCACGGGCAGAACCTGGCGAAGCTCAAGGAAGAGGAGATGCGGCAGCTTCGCGGCAACCGCATCGCCATGATCTTTCAGGACCCGATGATGACGCTGAACCCGGTGCTCCGGGTCGACACGCAGATGATCGAGACCGTGCTGGCCCACACCAAGGTCAGCAAGGAGGAGGCCCGCCAGCGTGCCCGCGACACGCTGGGCATGGTGGGCATCCCCTCGCCGGACGAGCGCCTCAAGAGCTACCCGCACCAGTTCTCGGGCGGCATGCGCCAGCGCGTGGCCATCGCCATCGCGCTGCTGCACCGCCCCGAGCTGATCGTGGCCGACGAGCCGACCACGGCGCTGGATGTCACCATCCAGGCCCAGATCCTGGCCGAGGTGCAGAAGCTTTGCGCCGAGACCGGCACGGCGATGATCTGGATCACCCACGACCTCTCCGTCGTCGCCGGCCTCGCCGACGACATCGCGGTGATGTATGCGGGCCGGGTGGTGGAGCGCGGCGCGGTGAGCGAGGTGCTCGACCAGCCGCTGCACCCCTACACCCACGGCCTGATCGGCAGCGTGCCCAGCCGCAACAAGCGCGGCGAGAAGCTGCGGCAGATCCCGGGCATGACGCCCTCGCTGCTGAGCCTGCCGCCGGGCTGCGCCTTCCGCACCCGCTGCCCCCGCGCCCAGGAGGATTGCGCCCGCGACCCGGCGCTCTCCGAGCTGATGCCCGGCCGCCTGGCGCGCTGCTTCCATCCGCATCTGGCGGCCCAGGGCTCCGCAGTCCGGGGCGCGGCCGCCGAGGGGAACCCCGCATGAGCGCGACCAGCACCGTCCGTTCCGCCGCCTCCGTGGCGGCAGGTGAGGCCGCCGCGCCGATCATCGAGCTGAAGGGCGTCTCCAAGCGCTTTTCCAAGAAGCTCGATTTCGCCGGCAAGATCGCCCAGAAGCTCGGCGCCCCGGTGAAGGACGAGACCGTCCATGCGGTGGACGGCGTCGACCTCGTCGTCCGCAAGGGCGAGGTGGTCGGGCTGGTGGGCGAATCCGGCTGCGGCAAGTCCACCCTCGGCCGCATGGTGGCCGGGATCATGCCGGCCAGCGCCGGCGAGATCTTCTGGCACGGCAAGAAGCTGGACACGCTGACGGGCGCCGAGGCGCGCAACGCCAAGCTGCAGACCCAGATGATCTTCCAGGACCCCTATGCCAGCCTGAACCCGCGCATGCGGGTGGCCGACATCGTGGGTGAGGCGCCGCTGGTGCACGGCCTGACCCGCCGTGGCGAGTGGGACGCCTATGTGGACAACCAGATGCGCCGCGCCGGGCTCGACCCGGCCTTCAAGCGCCGCTACCCGCACCAGTTCTCGGGCGGCCAGCGGCAGCGCATCGGCATCGCCCGCGCGCTGGCGGTGCAGCCCGAGTTCATCGTCTGCGACGAGGCGGTGGCCGCGCTCGACGTCTCCATCCAGGCACAGATCCTGAACCTGTTCATGGAGCTGCGGCAGGAGCTGAACCTCACCTACCTGTTCATCAGCCATGACCTCGGCGTGGTGGAGCACCTCTCCGACCGCGTGGTGATCATGTATCTGGGCCGGGTGGTGGAGGAGGCGCCGGCCGAGGAGATCTTCGCCCGCGCCAACCACCCCTACACCCAGGCCCTGCTGGCCGAGGTGCCGCGGATCGAGGCGCGCAAGAAGAGCTTCGCCGGCATCAAGGGCGAGATCCCCTCGCCGCTGAACCCGCCTTCGGGCTGCCACTTCCACCCGCGCTGCCCGCACGCCTTCGCGCGCTGCAGGGTGGAGCGGCCGGCGCTGCGCGAGATCGCACACGGCCACAAGAGCGCCTGCCACCTGAACGACGCCGCCTGAGTTACAAGCCGGCGTGAGGGAAGGGGGCCGGGGCCTTGCGGCCCTGGCCCCTTCCTTGCGAGGTGGCGCCCATGCGCCGCTTCCCGCTCCCCATCCTCCTCCCGCTCCTCCTGGCCAGCTGCGGCATGGCTGATTCGCGCGACGTGGAATTGTCCCGCACCAGCCTCATCGGGCTGACGCGCGCCGACCTGTATGTCTGCGCCGGCTTCCCCACCAAGCGCGAGCGGATCGACGTGGTGCGCGAGATGCTCAGCTACGAGCTGAAGAGCGGCCAGGGCGGCGGGCTCAACCTCACCCTGCCGGTGGCGGGCGACCTGACCGTGACCGGCAGCGGCCATTACTGCCATGCCACCTTCGAGCTGATCGATGCCCGCGTCACGCGCGTGGGCTTCGCGGGGGACAAGGACATCCCCGGCGCGCCGGGCGCCTATTGCGCGCCGCTGATCCGCGAATGCCTGCGCCCCGTGGGCGCCGCCGCGAGCCCGCCCGCCGAATAGGGCAGGGGAGAGGGGCCTACTCCTCCTCCGCCTCCGCCACGGGCAGGATGGCGGTTTCCTTGGCGGAGGTGATGGCGAGGATGGTCTCCGTCCGCTCCACCCCCGCCTGGCCGCGCACCTGCTCGGCCACGAAGCGCTCCAGCGCGGCGAGGTCGGGCAGGCGCAGCTTCAGCAGGAAGGTCCAGGCGCCGGTGACGTGGTGGCACTCCAGCACCGGCTCCGCCGCCCGCATGGCGATGCGGAAGGCGTTCTCCTCCCGCCCCGGCCGCATCGAGACGAAGACGAAGGCGAGCATGGGGCAGCCGATGGCGGCGGGGTCCAAGTCGGCGCGCCAGCCGCGGATGGTGCCGCGCTCCTCGAGTCGCTTCACCCGTTCGGCGGTGGCTGAGACGGAGAGGCCGGCCACCTTGGCAAGCTCGGCAAGGCCCGCCGCGCCATTATCCTGGAGGGCGACGAGGATGTTCCGGTCGATGACGTCCATGGCGCGAGTTTATCCGGCGTTTCCCGCGCAGGAAACGTGCAAATCTCGCGGAGCAGGGTGGCCCGGAAGGGAAAAGGGGAAGGCGGAGGGAAAAATGCCCCTCCGCGGTCCGGTCAGATGTAGTGCTCGGCCAGCGGCGCGAAGCCGTTGAAGCCCTGGCTGGCATAGGTGGTGACATAGGCGCCGGTGGAGAGCAGCTCCACCCGGTCGCCGCAGTCGAGCGCCAGCGGCAGGCGGTAGTTGGACTTCTCGTACAGCGTGTCCGTGCTGTCGCAGGTGGGGCCGGCGATGGTCACCGGACCCTCGGCGCCGCCGTCATGCGGCGTGCGGAAGGCGTACTTGATGGCCTCGCCCTCGGTTTCGGCCAAGCCGCCGAAGCGGCCGATGTCGAGATACACCCAGCGCACCGGGTCGTCCTGCTCCTTGCGGGAGACCAGCACCACCTCGGCCGAGAGCACGCCGGCATCGCCCACGATGAAGCGGCCCGGCTCGATCAGGATCTCGGGCAGGGCATTGCCGAAATGCTCGACCATGGCGCCCATGATGGCGGCGCCGAACGCGTCGATCTCCGGCACCTCGGCGCGGTAGCGCACCGGGTAGCCGCCGCCGAGATTGGCCATGCGCAGGTTGATGCCGGCGTCCTTCAGGTCGGTGAACAGCATCGCAACGCGGGCGATCGCGGCCTCATAGGCGGCGGTGCGGGTCTGCTGGCTGCCGACATGGAAGGAGATGCCGTAGGGGTCGAGGCCGAGGTCGCGCGCCATCACCATCAGGTCGCGCGCCATGTCGACCTCGCAGCCGAACTTTTTCGACAGCGGCCACTCGGCGCCGACATTGCCCACCAGGATGCGGCAATAGACCTTGGCGCCCGGCGCCGAGCGGGCCAGCTTGCGCAGCTCCGGCTCGGAGTCGAAGGCGAACATGCGCACGCCGGCGGCGTAGGCGGCCTGGATGGCGCTCTCCTTCTTCACCGTGTTGCCGAAGGAGATGTCCTCGGGCCGGGCGCCGGCGTCGAGGCAGAGGCGGACCTCCTCCAGCGAGGCGGCGTCGAAGCAGGACTGCATGTCCACCAGGCGGCCGAGGATCGGCGCGGCCGGGTTGGCCTTCACGGCATAGTAGATACGGGCCAGCGGCATGGCGGCCTTCAGCCGGCCATAGTTCTCCGCGACGCGGTCCACGTCCACGACAAGGCAAGGCGTCGCCGGGGCGGCGTCGCGCAGGAAGCGGGAGACCTTCGGGGTCATCGCACACCCTCCGATACGGGAGGACTGCCCGGTTTTGCCAGGGTCAGCCCCAAGTTGACGAAACGGTCGAACGAACCAGCGACCAAAGAGAGGCCGGGTGGGGGCTTGCGCCCTTTGCCGGGGTTGCCAGAACGCTTGACGTCGTTGCGTAAACCTTTGGCCGGACAAGACCGGCCTGGGGCCAGAGGCACGTGCGTACTGCGTCTGAGGGGGCATATAGAGATCTCTGCCCCGCGCGCAAAGCGTTTTCGGGCCTCAACCCGGTTTTTTTCCGCATACCTCCCCCGCAGCGCAGGAAAGTTCCGGTGAAGAAGCGCAAGGCGGCGGGAAGCCTCGCGCGCCAAAGCCCCGCTTCAGGCGAATCCCTCCGTTTCCGCCGCAGCCAGCGCGGCGGGGCTGCCGTGCAGCCGCACCACGGCCCGCGCCGCCTCCCGCGCCAGGGCCAGGATCTCCGCCTCGGAGGGCGAGTCGGCCAGCCCCAGTGTGGCGCGCAGGAACAGGTCGCCGCGCAGCAGGGCCAGGAACTGGTCCGCCACCAGCACCGTGTCGGTGCCGGGGCGGAGCTGGCCCCGCGCCGCCTGCTCCTCCAGCCAGCCGGCCAGCCAGTGCCGCAGCGCCTGGGGGCCGGCGGTGTAGAAGGCGCGCGCCAGCTCCGGCGCGCGGATGCACTCGGCCACCACCACGCGGTGCAGCGCGCGCACCCGCGGCTCCAGCAGGAAGCGCAGCCACCGCGCGCCCAGCGCCGCCAGGGCGGGGGCCAGCGCATGGCCCGTCCCGGCCTGCGCCGCCGAGGCCATCTCGTCCTGCATGCGCCGGCAGTTGTTGCCGACGATCTCGGCGAAGAGCGCGTCCTTGCCCGGGAAGTGCGCGTAGAGCGTGGCCTTGGAGACCTGCGCGGCGCGCGCCACCGCGTCCATCGAGACGGCGGCATAGCCTTCCGCCATGAACAGCCGCGCTGCCGAGTCGAGCACGGCGCGGCGCTTGGGGGAGGCGTCGTCGCAGCAGGGGCCGGGGAGCGGGCCGGGAGGCGGAACGGGGGCGGTTGCGGACATGATGCGTTGAATAGGGGGAGGAGAAGCCCGGCTTCAAGGAGGAAACTGAACGGTTCAGTTCAGTCTTGACTTGGGGTGGCGCCGGGCGCATCTGCCCTCCTAAATGAACTGAACCGTTCAGTTCCGAGGCTGTCCCGATGAACGCTCCCGTCTCCCCCGCCGCCGAAGCCGCCCGCGCCACCCCGGCCGGGCCGCCGCCCGCGCGCCGCTCCCGCCGCCGCTGGCTGCTTCGCCTGCTGCCGCTGGTGGTGCTGGCCGGCGCCGTGCTGGGCGGCGGCTGGTACTGGCAGGTGGGCCGCTTCCTGGCCGAGACGGACGACGCCTATGTGCAGGGCGACATCGTCGTGCTCAGCCCACGCATCGAGGCCGAGGTGGCCGAGGTCCTCATTGCCGACAACCAGCGGGTGAAGGCGGGCGAGGTGCTGATCCGCCTCGACGACCGCGACGCCCGGCTGCAGCGCGACCAGGCCGCCGCCGCCCTGGCCGAGGCCGAGGCCGCCGTCACCACGGCGCGCGAGACCCTGGCCCAGCTCGCGGCGCAGGTGGATGCCAGCCAGGCGCAGATCGAGCAGGCCGCCGCCGAGCGGCAGAGCGCCCTGGCCGAGCGCGAGCGGGCCGAATCCGAGCAACGGCGCACCGCGGCGCTGGCCGGCAGCGGCTGGTCCTCCCGCCAGTCGGCCGAGCAGGCGCTGGCCGGGCAGCGCAAGGCGGAGGCCGCGCTGCGCCCCGCCGACGACGGCCGCCCCGCCGCCGAGGCGGAGCTGCTGGTGCGCCAGCGCGCCGTGCCGGTGCAGCGCGCCCAGCTCGCCCAGGCCGAGGCGCGGCGGGAGCAGGCGCGCGCCGCGCTGGGCCTGGCCGAGAACACCCTCTCCTACACCGAGCTGCGCGCGCCCTTCGACGGCATCGCCGGCAACCGCGCGGCGCGGCTCGGCCAGCATGTGCGGCCCGGGCAGCAGCTCATCGCCGTCTCGCCGCTGCCGGAGACGCTCTATGTCACGGCCAATTTCAAGGAGACGCAGCTCGCCGGCATGCGCCCCGGCCAGCCGGTGGAGCTGGCGGTGGATGCCTTGTCTGGCCACGCGCTGCACGGGCATGTGGACAGCTTCGCCCCCGCCACCGGCAGCCAGTTCAGCCTGCTGCCGCCGGAGAACGCCACCGGCAACTTCACCAAGATCGTCCAGCGCGTGCCGGTGAAGCTGGTGCTGGAGCCGGGGCAGGACCCGGCGCTGCTGGCGCGGCTGCGCCCCGGCCTCTCGGTGGTGGCCGAGGTGGACATGCGCGCCGACCCGCACGCGCCGCGCGGCCTGTTCTCGGCCGCCGCCGCCACGCTCGGGCTGAAGTAAGGGAAGGGAGGGCGCCACGATGAGCGCCTCCACCGCCGCGCCGCAGCCCGTGGCGCTGACGCCGCGCGCCCGCATCGGCTTCATGGCCATGGTGTTCGGCATGTTCATGGCGATCCTGGACATCCAGATCGTCTCCGCCTCCATCGCCGAGATCCAGGCCGGCCTCGCCGCCAGCCCGGACGAGGCGAGCTGGGTGCAGACCAGCTACCTGATCGCGGAGATCGTCATGATCCCGCTCTCGGGCTTCCTGTCCCGGCTGCTCTCCACCCGGGTGCTGTTCACCCTCTCGGCCGGCGGCTTCACCCTGTTCTCGCTGGCCTGCGCCATGGCCTCCAACCTCGGCGCCATGGTGGCCTTCCGCGCCGCGCAGGGCTTCATCGGCGGCGCCATGATCCCGACGGTGTTCGCCGCCAGCTTCCTGCTGTTCCCGGGCGCCAGGCGGGCCTCGGCCATGGTCATCATCGGCCTCACCGCGACGCTGGCGCCGACCATCGGCCCGACGCTCGGCGGCTGGCTGACCCAGGCCTTCTCCTGGCACTGGCTGTTCCTGATCAACGTGCCGATCGGCGCCGCCATCGCCCTGGTGGTGTGGAACACGGTGTACATCGACCGCCCCGACCCCTCGCTGCTGGCGCGGTTCGACTGGTGGGGCCTGCTGTTCATGGCGCTGTTCCTGGGCAGCCTGGAATACGTCATGGAGGAAGGCCCGCGCTGGGACTGGCTGGCGGACGAGATGGTGCGCAACTTGGCCTTCCTCTGCGCCGTCTCGGGCGTGCTGTTCTTCTGGCGGGCGCTCTCGCGCGAGGAGCCGATCGTCGACCTGCGCGCCTTCACCAACCGCAACTTCACCCTGGGCTGCATCCTCAGCTTCACCATGGGCATCGGGCTGTATGGCGCGGTCTACCTGATCCCGCTCTTCCTCGGCCGGGTGCGCGGCTACAACTCCATGCAGATCGGCGAGGTGATGTTTATCACCGGCCTGTGCATGTTCCTGGCCGCCCCCGTCGTCGGCCGGCTTCTGGCGCGGTTCGACCCGCGCATCCCGCTCGCGGCGGGGCTGGTGCTGTTCTTCTGGTCGCTCCACCAGACGGCGCAGCTGACGGCGCAGAGCGCCTTCCCGGAGCTGGCCTTCCCGCTCGGCCTGCGCGGCGTGGCCATGATGCTGTGCATGGCGCCGATCAACCAGATGGCGCTCGGCACCATCCCGCCCGCGGCGCTGAAGGGCGCCTCCGGCCTCTACAACCTGATGCGCAACCTGGGCGGCGCGGTGGGGCTGGCCGCCATCAACACCCTGGCGACGGACCGCTCCTACCTGCACCGGCTGCACCTCTCCGAGCAGGTGAACTGGGCGCGGGAGGGGGTGCTCGCCTACCAGGACACGCTGGCCGGCGCCTATGCGGGGCGGCTGGGCGAGGCGGCGGCGGACGTGGCGGCGCTGGCGCGCATCAAGGCGCTGGTGGCGCAGGAGGCGCTGGTGCTGGCCTACAACGACACGCTGCTGGCCATGGCATTCTGCTTCCTGGCCTCGCTGCCGCTGGTGCTGTTCCTGCGCCGCCCCGGCCCGGGCGGCGGCGGGGACGCCCATTGACGGAAGAATTCTTCTTTTTCTGAAGAAAAAGAAGCAAAAAGACTTCTCCAGTTTGGCGTCCCGCTATCCGTCAGCGCCACGCCAAACCGACAAAAGTTTTTTGGTTCTTTTTTTCAAAAAAGAACAATTGCTTTCTAGTTCATCGCCATGCAGCGGCTGCGCGTATCCTCGCGCCGGCTGACCAGCTGGCAGGTGACCCACTTGCCCTCCTTGCGGAGCAGGTAGGCGATGCCGCCGAGATTGCCCGCCATGTCCACGATCTCCCAGCCATCGTCGAGCAGCGCCTGGAGCGGGATGGTCAGCTCCTCGTAGCGCGTCTCGATGCCGGGCTGGGTGGTCTGGGCCGGGGCCTGCGCCGGGGCCAGGCTGGCCAGGGCCAGCCCGGCCAGCAGCGCCGCCCGCCTCACCGGATCAGCCCGGAGAGCGGGCTGGAGGCGTCGGCGGCGTAGTTGCGGGGCATGCGGCCGGCGAGATGCGCGTGCCGCCCGGCCTCCACCCCCGCCTTCATGGCGCGCGCCATCCGCACCGGGTCCTTGGCATGGGCGATGGCGGAGTTCAGCAGCACCGCGTCGCAGCCCAGCTCCATCGCCTGCGCCGCCTCGCTGGCGGTGCCGATGCCGGCATCCACCAGCACCGGCACCTTCGCCTGCTCGATGATGGAGCGCAGCATGAAGGGGTTGCTGAGCCCGAGGCCGGAGCCGATCGGCGCGCCGAGCGGCATCACCGCCACGCAGCCCATCTCCTCCAGCCGCTTCGCCGCCAGCGGGTCGTCGGCGCAGTAGACCATCACCTGGAAGCCGTCCTGGATGAGGGCGGCGGCGGCCTCGAAGGTGGCCGGCATGTCCGGGTAGAGGAAGGGCGGCGGTCCCAGCACCTCCAGCTTCACCAGGTTCCAGCCGCCGGCCTCGCGGGCGAGGCGCAGGGTGCGCACCGCCTCCTGCGCCGTGTGGCAGCCCGCCGTGTTGGGCAGGTAGGTGTAGCGCTTCGGATCGACGAAATCCTGCAGCATGGGCGCGTTGCGGTCCGCCAGGTTCACCCGGCGCACCGCCACCGTCACCATCTCGGCGCCGCTGGCCTCGATGGCCGCCGCCGTCTCCTCGAGCGACTTGTACCGCCCGGTGCCAACCACGAGGCGCGAGTGGAAGCGGCGGCCCGCGACCTCCCAGGAATCCTCGGTCTGGTTCTGGTAGCCGTCCATGGACTCAGCCCCCGCCAATGAAGTGCACGATTTCCAGCGTATCGCCCGCGGCCAGGGGGGTCGCGGCATAGGCGGAACGGGGCACGATCTCCAGGTTCCGTTCCACCGCCACCTTGCGCGTGTCCAGGCTGAGCGTGCCCAGCAGGTCCGCGATGGTCGCGTCCCGCTGGATGAAACGGGTCTCCCCGTTGATGGTGATCTCGATGCTGTCCGCCATGCCGCGGAATGTGGCGCGGCGCGGCGCCGGGGGAAAGGGGGGGCGGGGCATCGCCCGCCGTCTTTGCGGCCCGGCGCGGCTCAGATGGCCAGCTGCGGCACACCCGGCAGCTCCGGCCGCGCCGGCAGGGTGGCCGGAGCGGGAAGGGGAGCGGGGGCGGGTGCCTCGGCGGGCGCCTCGGCAGGCGCCTGCTGGGGCGGCGGCAGGCTCTCCTGCGCCGGGGCCGCCGGCAGGGGCGCGGCGGGGAGCGGCGCCGTGGCGGGCGCGGCCGGCGAATCGGCGGCGGCCGGGGCGGGCGGCACCGTGCCGTCCGCGGTGGGGGCGGGGCCGGGCGGGCTCTCGTTCGGCACGGTGTAGTCGGGCACGATGCGGGCCTGGGCGCCGGCGATCACCAGCACCTTCTGCCCGATGGCCAGCGGCGTCTCGTCCCGCTGCGTCACCGAGACCAGCTCGCCATTCGGCTTGCGCACGACATACTCGAAGCCGGGCGAGGAGCCGACGCCCTTCTCCACCGCCGTGCCGAGCAGCCCGCCCAGCAGCCCGCCGCCGATGCCGGCGAAGGCGGAGGTGATGTCGCCGCCGCCCACCCGGGTGCCGACCACGCCGCCGGCGGCCGCGCCGGTCACGGCGCCGGTGGTGCCATCGGCCGAGATCTCGATCTGCCGGCGGCCGACCACCACGCCCTGCTCCACCTTGTTGGCCTGCTGCACGGCGCGGCTGGCATAGGTATCGGGCGAGTAGCTCGGGCTGCAGGCGGCCAGCATGGCCAGCACGAACATGGATGTGGCGATGGCTTTCAGGCCGGTCCTGGCAGCATGGGTCATGACGGCCCCCTTCATTCTCCGCGGCTTGCGCTGCGGCGCAAACTAGAAAGCGGCGTGCCCCGTGTCATCCCGCGCCGGTGTGCCACCAGCCATACGAAGTGTTGCGGGCAAGGTGTGGCGGGCAAGGTGTCGCGGGCGTGGCGCGGCAGGGCTGTCGTGCCGGGCCGGGGGGAGCAGGTTTTTCCAGCGGCGCTGTAACTTTTCGTCAAATTCCTAGTATGCGTATGGAGCGGCCGGGCACGCGCGGCCCGGCGCCCTTCGCTGTCGTGACCGCCGAGGAGACCCGCCCGTGCCAGACCCGCACCCACAACGCCCGCAGGCCGCCCCGGGTCAGCGCAGCCTGCAGCCCGTTGTCTTCATCGGCTCGGCCGCGCTGACCCTTGCCTTCGTCCTGTTCGGTGCGCTGGCGCCGGATGCCGCCGGCGCCACCTTCGGGGCGGTGCAGGGCTGGATCACCGCCGACCTGGGCTGGTTCTACCTGCTGACGGTGGCGGTGTTCCTGCTGTTCGTCATCTATCTCGCCATCAGCCGCCACGGCCTGGTGCGGCTGGGGCCGAACCATTCCGAGCCGGATTTCAGCTATGCCAGCTGGTTCGCCATGCTGTTCAGCGCCGGCATGGGCATCGGGCTGGTGTTCTTCGGCGTGGCCGAGCCGGTGACGCACTTCATGGCGCCGCCGGAGGGCGAGCCCGCCACCATCGCCGCCGCCCGCGCCGCCATGCGGCTGAGCTACTTCCACTGGGGGCTGCACGCCTGGGCCATCTACGCGGTGGTCGGGCTGGCGCTGGCCTATTTCAGCTTCCGCCATGGCCTGCCGCTGACCGTCCGCTCCGCCCTCTACCCGCTGGTGGGCGACCGCATCCACGGCCCCATCGGCCATGCGGTGGACATTTTCGCGGTGATCGGCACCATGTTCGGCGTCGCCACCTCGCTCGGCCTCGGCGCCCTGCAGGTGAATGCCGGGCTGTCGCACGTGCTGGGCGTGCCGGTGGGGTTCGGCGTGCAGGTCCTGCTCATCGCCGGCATCACGGCGCTGGCCACGCTCTCGGTGGCCTCCGGGCTAGACAAGGGCATCAAGCTGCTCTCCAACGGCAACCTGATCATGGCGGCGGCGCTGATGCTGTTCGTCTTCGTGGTCGGGCCCACCACCTTCCTGCTGCGCACCTTCGTGCAGAACCTGGGCGGCTATATCGACCAGTTCGCGCTGCGCACCTTCCACATGTACGCCTATGACCCGAACAGCTGGCTGGGCGACTGGACGCTGTTCTACTGGGGCTGGTGGATCGCCTGGTCGCCCTTCGTCGGCATGTTCATCGCCCGCATCTCGCGCGGCCGCACCATCCGGGAATTCGTCCTCGGCGTGCTGCTGGTGCCCACCGGCTTCACCTTCGCCTGGATGACCGTGTTCGGCGACAGCGCCCTCTGGCTGCACCTGAACGGCGTCACCACCGCCGTCTCCACCGCCGTGCAGAACGACGTGACGCTGGCGCTGTTCGTCTTCCTCGAGCAGTTCCCGCTGGCCACCCTCTCCTCCTGGCTGGCGATGGTGCTGATCGTCACCTTCTTCATCACCTCGGCCGACAGCGCGGCGCTGGTGGTCAGCACCATCACCGCCGGCGGGCGGACGGATGTGCCGCTGTGGCAGCGCATCTTCTGGGCGGTCTCTTCGGGCGTCATCGCGGCCGTGCTGCTGGCATCGGGTGAGGGGCTGCGGGCGTTGCAGACGGCCGCCATCGCCAGCGCGCTGCCCTTCGCGGTGGTGATGCTGCTGATCTGCTACGGGCTGCTGCGCGGCCTGCAGCGCGAGGGGCTGCGGCAGGACGCGCTGGCGCAGAACCTGCCGCCGCGCCAGGGCCGCTCCTGGCAGCGCCAGCTGCAGGGCATCCTCTCCCACCCCAGCCAGGCGGAGGTCGCGCGCTTCCTCGACGAGGTGGCGGCGCCGGCGCTGCGGGCGGTGGCGGAGGAGCTGCGCGGGCGCGGCCTCTCGGCCGAGCTGGAGGCGCGCGAGGGCCGGCTGCGCCTGGTCTCGATGCCTGGCGCGCCGGAGGAGTTCCACTACGGTCTGCGCCTGCGCCGCTACGCCATGCCGAGCTTCTCCTACTTCGAGAGCGGCCCGGATGTGGCGCCGCGCGAGCATTACTGGCGTGCCGAGGTGTTCCTGGAGGATGGCAGCCAGGATTACGACGTGATGGGCCTGACGCGGGAGGAGCTGATCCAGGACGTGCTGGCCCAGTACGACCGGCACTTCCAGTTCCTGCACGCCCTCCGCTCGGTGTGAGGCCGGCGGCCCGGCGGCGGGGCAACCCGCGCCGCCGCCACCGGTTGCCCCGCAGACAACCCGGAGCCGAGGAGACCAGCATGAGCCATCACCTCTCGCCCGAGATGCGGGCCTGCATCGAGAGCTGCCTCCGCTGCTACAGCATCTGCCTGTCCAGCTTCTCCGGCCATTGCCTGGAGGCGGGCGGCCCGCACACCGAGCCGGCGCATGCGCGGCTGATGCTGGCCTGCGCCGAGATCTGCCGCACCTCGGCGCATTTCATGCTGCTGGGCACGCCGCACCACCGCCACACCTGCCGGGAATGCGCCGAGATCTGCCGCGAATGCGCCGATGACTGCGAGCGCGTGGGCGGCATGGAGGAATGCGTGGCGGCCTGCCGCAGCTGCGCCGAGAGCTGCGCCGCCATGGCCGCCTGAGGGCCGCCGCCGGGGGCGGGCGCGGGCGACGCCCGGCGCGGCCCCCGGCCCGTTCCTCGCCGGCCGGCCCGCCCCGGCCGCGCGTATCGCGGCGTAACGGGGCTTGACCGCGCCGCCGCCCGGGCGGAAACCGGATGCTTGCGGTGTTCGGACCCCTCGTGTTAGGCGCCGCCGCACCGCACCGGACGGAAGCCGCACGTGAACCCGCCGCTGATCTTTGTTCTGAACGGTCCCAACCTGAACCTGCTCGGCACCCGCCAGCCGGAGATCTACGGGGCCGAGACGCTGGACGACATCGAGGCGCTCTGCGCCGAGACGGCGGACGCGCTGGACCTCGCGATCGACTTCCGCCAGAGCAACGTGGAGGGCGAGCTGATCTCCTGGGTGCAGGAGGCGCGCAACCACGCGGCGGGCATCATCATCAACCCCGCCGGCTATTCCCACACCTCGGTCGCGCTGATGGATGCCCTGCTGGCCTCCGACCTGCCGGTGGTCGAGGTGCATCTGAGCAACATTCATCGCCGGGAATCCTTCCGGCACCTGTCCTACGTGTCGCGCGCGGCACAGGGCGTGATCTGCGGCCTCGGGCCGCATGGCTACGCGCTGGCGCTGCGCGGCATCGCCGGCATCCTGGCCCAGTCCGAGCAGGACTGACGCGGCGCCAGGGCAACGGCAGAGAAAGAGGCTCCCCGAGAACGTCATGAGCGGCATTTCCTTCACCCCGGAGGCGATCCGGGCGCTGGCGCAGATCCTGCGCGAGACGGATCTGAGCGAGATCGAGCTGGCCGACGGCGAGAGCCGCCTGCGCGTCACCCGCAGCGTCACCGTGGCGCAGGTGGCGGTGGCGGCGCCCGCCCCGGTGGCAGCCGCCGCCGCGCCGGCCGTGGCCGTTCCCGCGGCGGCCCCCGCCGCGGCCGAGATCACCGCCAGCACGCCGGGCGCCGTCACCTCGCCGATGGTGGGTGTCGCCTATCTCTCGCCCGAGCCGGGCGCGGCGCCCTTCGTGCAGCTCGGCGCCCGCGTGGCGGCGGGGCAGACCCTGCTGCTGATCGAGGCGATGAAGACCTTCAACCAGATCAAGGCCCCCAAGGCCGGCACCGTGACGCGCATCCTGCTGGAGAGCGGCACGCCGGTCGAGTATGGCGAGCCGCTGATGGTGGTCGAGTAAAGGCACTCCGTGATGTTCAAGAAGGTGCTGATCGCCAACCGGGGCGAGATCGCGTTGCGCGTCCACCGCGCCTGCCAGGAAATGGGCATCCGCACCGTGGCGGTGCATTCCACCGCCGATGCCACCGCCATGCATGTGCGGCTGGCCGATGAGAGCGTCTGCATCGGCCCGCCGGCGGCGCGGGACAGCTACCTCAACGTCGCGGCCATCCTCTCGGCGGCCAGCATCACGGGGGCGGATGCCATCCACCCCGGCTATGGCTTCCTCTCCGAGAACGCCTCCTTCGCCGAGATGGTGGAGGCGCACGGCTTCGCCTTCATCGGCCCCACCGCCGAGCACATCCGCATGATGGGCGACAAGATCGCCGCCAAGCAGGCGATGCAGTCGCTCGGCGTGCCGCTGGTGCCGGGCAGCGATGGCGAGCTGGCCAGCCTGGAGGAAGCCCAGGCGGTGGCCGAGGCCATCAAGTACCCGGTGCTGATCAAGGCCGCCGCCGGCGGCGGCGGGCGCGGCATGAAGGTGGCCCACTCCGCCGAGGAGCTGGAGGAGGCCTGGCGCGTCGCCCGCACCGAGGCCAAGGCCGCCTTCGGCAACGACGCCGTCTACATGGAGAAGTATCTCGACCGGCCGCGGCACATCGAGCTGCAGGTGATGGCCGACATGTACGGCAACGTGGTGCATTTCGGCGAGCGCGACTGCTCCCTCCAGCGCCGCCACCAGAAGCTGGTGGAGGAGGCCGGCTCGCCCGCGCTGACGCCGGACGAGCGCGCGGCGATCGGCGCGCAGGTGACGCAGGGCCTCTCGAAACTCGGCTACCGCAACGCCGGCACGCTGGAATTCCTGTGGCAGGACGGCCAGTTCAGCTTCATCGAGATGAACACCCGCCTGCAGGTGGAGCATCCGGTGACGGAGATGGTCTGCGGCGTGGATCTGGTGAAGGAGCAGCTCCGCGTCGCCGCCGGCGAGCGGCTGGGCTACACGCAGGAGGACATCACCTTCAGCGGCCACGCCATCGAGTGCCGCATCACCGCCGAGGACCCGGAGAGCTTCGCGCCCTCGCCCGGCCGGGTGAACACCTATCACGCGCCGGGCGGGCTGGGGGTGCGGGTGGATAGCGCCCTCTACTCCGGCTACGCCGTGCCGCCGCACTACGACAGCCTGGTGGCCAAGCTGGTGGTGCACGGCAAGACGCGCGCCGAGGCCATCGCGCGGATGCGCCGCGCCCTCTCCGAGATGGTGGTGGACGGCATCAAGACCACGCTGCCGCTGCACCAGCGCATCATGGACGACGCGCAGTTCCAGTCGGGCGACTACACCATCCACTGGCTGGAGCGCTTCGTCGGCCTGCGCGGCTGAGGCCGCGCCCAGGATGACCGGCGCGGCCAAGGCCGCGTTGGGGAAGATCTGCGCGGCCAAGGCCGCGTGGGTGAACACGGGGCGGCGCTTCCGACAGGGCGCCGCCCCCCCCCGCTGTCCCGCGCCCCGGGGCGGCAGGAAGGCGGCCGGCACCGTGAAAAAGGCGGGTTGCCCCTTTCCCTTCATCTTTTGGCTATGCCCGGGACGCAGCCTGCGCGCCTTCCTGCCGTTAACCAGGACAGGACCGCCCGCCTCACGCCTCCGGGAATGTCGATGAACGGCCTGATTTCCGTCCCCCCGCCCGCGACGCCGCAGCAGAGCGAAGCCATGCCTCCCGAGGCCCGTTCCGCCTGGCGATGGGCCGTTCTGCGCCCCTGGCTGCTGCTGGGCGGTGGCGCCCTGATGGCGGCGCTGGCGCTGTTCGCGCTGCATGGCCTCTCGCGCGAGCTGGACTACGCGGCCGTGGTGGCCAGCCTCTCGGCGCAGAGCCCCTGGGTGCTGCTGGCGGCGGTGGCGGCCACGGCGCTCAGCTTCGTCGCCATGCTGGGCTATGACCTCTCGGCGCTGCGGCATGTGGCGCCGGGGGCGGTGCCGCCGCGCATCGCCGCGCTCGCGGCCTTCTGCGGCTTCGCGCTCAGCAACACGGTGGGGGTGGGGGCCTTCACCGGCGCCGCCGTGCGCTGGCGCATCTACGCCGCCGCCGGGCTGAAGCCCGAGCGCATCGCCCGGCTGCTGGTCTTCGTCACCGCCAGCTTCGTGCTGGGGCTGTTCGCCGTCGGCGCGCTCGGGCTGCTGATCACCGCCGAATCGGTCGATGACTGGTCGGGCCTGCCGCCCGTGCTGCTGCGCGGCGTCGCCCTGCTGTTCCTGGCCGCCATGGGCGGCCTGGCGCTGCTCGGGCGGCTCAGGCCCGGCGCGCTGCGCCTCGGGCGCTTCGTGCTGCGGGTGCCGCCCATGCGGCTGGTGCTGTTCCAGGGGCTGGTCTCGCTGGTCGATATCGGCGCCGCCGCCACGGTGCTGTGGCTGCTGCTGCCGGCCGGCGCGGTGGACCTGCCCTTCTTCATCGCCCTCTACGCCGTGGCCATCGCCATCGGCGCCGCCAGCCACCTGCCGGGCGGCATCGGCGTGTTCGAGGCGGTGGTGCTGCTCGCCTTCCGCGACACCGGCGTGCCGCTGGACCAGGTGGCGGCCGCGCTGGTGCTCTACCGCCTCATCTACTTCGCGCTGCCGCTGGGGCTGGCGCTGCTGCTGCTGGCCGGGTTCGAGGTCAGCCGGCGCGCGCACCTGCTGCGGGGCGGCACCCGCGCGGTGCGCGCCGCCACCCGGCTGATGCCGCGCTTCCTCGGCGCCACCGCCTTCGCCGCCGGCGCCGGGCTGCTGCTGGGCGGCGTCACGCCCCCCGCCGGCGAGATGCCCGGCCTGCTGGCCCCCGCCCTGCCGCTGCCGCTGTTCGAGGCCAGCCACCTGATCTCCAGCGTCGGCGGGCTGCTGCTGCTCTTCGTGGCGCATGGGCTGGTGCACCGGCTGGACGGCGCCTGGTGGCTGGCGCTCGCCCTGGCGCTGGGCGGCCTCGTGCTCTCGGTGGCGCGCGGCGGCGGCGCGCTGGAGCTGGCGCTGCTCGCGCTGCTGGCCATCGCCCTCCTCGCCTCGCGCGAGCGGTTCGACCGCCGCGCGCGGATGCTGGCGCCGAGCTTCACCCCCGGCTGGTGGCTGGCCGCCGCGGGGGTGGTGGCCGCCGCCGCCTGGCTGCTGTTCTTCGCCCACCGGGACGTGGCGTATTCCCGCCAGCTCTGGTGGCAGTTCGAGCTGGACGCCTCCGCCCCGCGCAACATGCGCGCGGCGCTGGGGGCGGTGCTGGCGCTGTTCGCCGCCGGGCTGTGGGCGCTGCTGCGCCCGGTCCGCCACGCCACCCACCCGCCGACGCCGGAGGAACTGGAGCGCGCCACCGCCATCCTTACCCGGCAGGAGCGGGCGGACGCCAACCTGGTGCGGATGGGCGACAAGGCGCTGCTCTTCGCCGAGCAGGGCGATGCCTTCATCATGTATGGCCGGCGCGGCCGATCCTGGATCGCGCTCTACGACCCGGTGGGGCCGAAGGCGCGGCGGATCGACCTTGTCTGGCGCTTCGTCGAGATGGCCGATGCCCAGGGCGGGCGCGCCGCCTTCTATCAGGTGCGGCCGGAGAACCTGCCGCTCTACATCGATGCCGGGCTGCGGCCGCTGAAGCTGGGGGAGGCGGCGCGTGTGCCGCTGGAGAGCTTCAGCCTGACCGGCAAGTCCCGCCAGCCGCTGCGCAGCGCGCTGAACCGCGCCGAGCGCGAGGGCCTCACCTTCGCGGTGCTGCCGCCCGAGGCGGTGCCGGCGGCGATGGCCGAGCTGTCCTCCGTCTCCCGCGAATGGCTGGCGCAGCACAATGCGCGGGAGAAGGCCTTCTCCCTCGGTGCCTTCGAGCCGGCCTATGTGGCGGCGCAGCCGGTGGCCGTGGTGCGGGACCTGCAGGGCGCCATCATCGCCTTCGCCACCCTGCTGGAGACGCCCGGCCACCGCGCCGAGATGTCGATCGACCTGATGCGCCACCGCGCCGAGATCCCGCCCGGCACGATGGACTTCCTGTTCCTGAAGCTGATCCTGCGCGCCAAGGAGAGCGGCCACGCCTATTTCGACCTGGGCATGGCGCCTCTCTCGGGCCTGGCCGCGCACCGGCTGGCGCCGGTCTGGCACCGGCTGGGCGGGCTGGTCTTCCGCCGGGGCGAGCGCTTCTACAATTTCCGCGGCCTGCGCGCCTTCAAGGAGAAGTTCGAGCCTGTCTGGGAGCCGCGCTACCTCTGCGCCCCCGGCGGGCTGGACCCCTGGGTGGTGCTGGCCGATGTGGCGGCCCTGCAATCGGGCGGGCTGCGCGGGGTGATCGGGAAATGAGCATGCGGCGGCGTCCGCTCCTGGCCGGCCTGGCCGGCGCCCTGGCCCTGCCCCCCGCCGCCCGCGCGGCGGCGCCGCGGCGCGACACCGCCGCCTGGCTGGTGGAGATGCCGCCGCGCCAGAAGCAGGGCGACATCTTCGCCATCATCCTCTCCGGCGATGGCGGCTGGCGCGACCTGGACCGGCAGATCGGCCGCCACATGCGGGACCGGGGCATCCCCGTGCTCGGCTTCGACTGCCTGAACTGGTTCTGGAAGCGCCGCTCGCCGGAGGAGGTGGCGGCGGAGCTGGACCGCGTCATCGCCCTCTACGCCGCCCGGTGGGAGACGCCACGCGTGGCGCTGATCGGCTACTCCTTCGGCGCCGATGTCATGCCCTTCGCCTGGAACCGCATGGCGGCGGAGAACAAGGAGAGGGTGGTGCTGATCAGCCTGCTGGCCTTCGCGAAGGAGGCGGCCTTCGAGATCAAGGTGGGGGATTTCATCGGCCTCTCCCGCCCCAGCGCCCTGCCCACCGCGCCGGAGATCCCCGGCCTGCCGCCCGCCCTGGTGCAATGCGTCTATGGCTCGGAGGAGGAGGCGGAGACGGCCTGCAACGCCTTCCAGGGCACGCCGGCCCAGCGCATCCGCATCAAGGGCGGCCACCATTTCGACGAGGACTATCCGGCCCTCGCCGAGCGCATCATGGCCCGCCTGCCGCGCTGAGGCCCGCGGCCATGCCGCAGGCTGGCCTCCGGCCCCCGGCGGCGTCATGATGGGCGCCATGTCCCGCCACCTGGTGGAAATCACCCCCGACCTCCTGCTGCGCGCCTACCGCGCCGGCCTCTTTCCCATGGCGGAATCGCGCGCCGGCAACCGCCTCTACTGGCTGGACCCGGAGCTGCGCGGAGTCCTGCCGCTGGAGGGCTTCCACCTCTCCCGCCGGCTGCGCCGCACCGTGCTCTCCGGCCCCTACACCGTGACGGCGGACACCGCCTTCGCCCAGGTCATCGCCGCCTGCGCCGCCCCCGCCCCGGGGCGGGAGGACAGCTGGATCAACCCCGAGATCGAGCGGCTGTTCAACGATCTCCACCGCATGGGACATGGCCATTCGGTGGAGACCTGGCAGGAGGGTGAGCTGGTGGGCGGCCTCTACGGCGTCTCGCTGGGCGGCGCCTTCTTCGGCGAGAGCATGTTCAGCCGCGCGCGGGACGCCTCGAAGGTGGCGCTGGTGCATCTGGTGGCGCGGCTGCGGCTGGGAGGGTTCACCCTGCTGGACACCCAGTTCATCACCGGGCACCTCGCGCAGTTCGGGGCGGCCGAGATCCCCCGCGCACTCTACAAGCAGCAGCTCGCGGAAGCGGTCGAGCGGCCGGCGCGGTGGGATCTGGACAGCGCGGAGATTGAGGCGGAGATCAGGGGGATGCGGGAGTAGAAACGGAAAAGGCCAGGAGAAGGAATTCCCCTGGACCCCGTCTTTTCTCTGCCCGTCTTTTCCCCGTCCGTCAGCTGCGGGTGGGGGCGGCCCAGAGGAGGTCCTGCTCGGGCAGGGGGAGTTCCTCCAGCTCGGCCAGGAAGCTCTCCGCCCAGCGGGTGGCGGTCTGCTCCTCCAGGCCGCGCATCATGTTCTCCCAGCGCTCGCGGCGCTCGGGCAGCGGCATCTTCAACGCCTTGTCCAGCGTCTCGCCCATCGCCTCGGCGTCCAGCGGGTTGACCAGCAGCGCGCCTTCCATGGTCTCGGCGGCGCCGGCGAAGCTGGAGAGCACCAGCACGCCAGGATCCTCGGGGTCCTGCGCCGCCACGTATTCCTTGGCCACCAGGTTCATGCCGTCGCGCAGCGGGGTGACGAGGCCGACACGGGCGGCGCGGTAGAACCCCGCCAGCGTGTCCCGCGCCACCGCGCGGGCCACATAGCGCACCGGCGTCCAGTCGAACTCGGCGTAGTCGCCATTGATGCGGCCGGCGAGCGAATCCAGCTCGCGGCGCAGGTTGCGGTAGCTGGCCACCTCGTTGCGGCTGCGCGCCGCCACCTGCAGGTAGGTCACCTTGTTCAGATGCTCGGGGAAGTTGGCCAGCAGGGCGGCGAAGCCGCGCATCCGGTGCGGCAGGCCCTTGGTGTAGTCCAGCCGCTCGGCGCCGACGATCAGCGCGCGGTCGCCCATGCTGGCGGTCAGGCGCTGCGTCTCGGGGCCGTAGGCGGCCTTGCGCGCCAGTGTGGCGAAGCCGCGCGTGTCGATGCCGATCGGGTGGGCGGAGAGCTGGGCGCGGCGCATCTGGCCGGCCACCTCGCCGCGCACGCCGCCGGTGGCGTCGGGCGTCAGGCCAAGGCCATCCTGGAAGCAGTTGATCATGCCCGCCAGGTCACGCTTGGTCTGCACCCCCACCAGGTCGTAGGCCAGCAGGTCGCGCAGCAGCCGCTCGGCGTCGGGAAGCGCCGAGAGCACCGCGAAGGGCGGGAAGGGGATGTGCAGGAAGAAGCCGATGCGCTGCTGGGCGCCCAGCGCCCGCAGCTCCGCCGCCATGGGGATCATCTGGTAGTCATGGATCCAGACGGTGTCCTCGGGGCCGAGCAGCGGGAGCAGCGCCTGCGCGAAATCCCGGTTCACCTTCCGGTAGGAGGCGGCCTCCGCCCGGTCGTACTCCATCAGCCCGAGGCGGAAGTGGAACAGCGGCCAGAGGGTGTTGTTGGAGTAGCCGGCGTAGAAGCCCTTGTGGTCCTCGTCCGACAGGTCGATCGTGGCGTAATCGATGCCGCCCGCTCGGACCTGGCGGGGCTCCAGGGTCGGGTTCTTGCGGGTCTCGCCGCTCCAGCCGAACCACAGCCCGCCGCTGGCCTTGAGCACGTCCTTCAGCGCCACGGCCAGGCCGCCCGCCGAGGGTTCCCCCCGCCGCGGCACCGCCACGCGGTTGGAAACGACGACTACCCGCCCCACAGACCGTGCTCCCACGAACGGCTCAAACGCATCGCCGACAGAATCAGGCCAACATGGGAATAGGTCTGAGGAAAGTTCCCCCAGAGCTGATTCCTTTTCGGGTCCAGGTCCTCTGCGAGTAGCCCCAGGTGATTCCGGCACGACAGGATGCTCCCGAACATGGCGCGCGCTTCCTCCGTCCGGCCGGCGGCAGCGAGCGCGTCCACGTACCAGAACGAACAAACGAGGAAGGCGGTTTCAGGTTTCCCGAAATCGTCAGACATATCGTAACGGTAAAGAAACCCGTCATGGATCAGCCGCCGCCCGATCATGTCGAGCGTGCCGAGGAAGCGCGGATCGGTGGCCGGCAGGAAGCCGATCTCGGGCAGCAGCAGCAGCGCCGCGTCCATCCCGTCGCTCTCGAAGCTCTCGACGAAGCTGCCGAGATGCGGCCGGAAGGCCTTCTCGCAGATCACCGCGTGCAGCTCGCGCGCCGATTTCGCCCAGCGCTCCGCCCGGTCATGCAGCCCGAGATGCTTGGCGATGCCGGACAGCCGCGCCATGCCCGCCCAGCACATGGCCGCCGAGAAGGTGTGGATGCGCGCCCGCCCGCGGTATTCCCAGATGCCGGCATCCGGCGTCAGGGCGCGGGCCTCGGCCTGCTCGCCCAGCTTCTCCAGCAGGCGGAACAGCGGCTCGCCGGCTGGGCGGGGCAGGCGCTGGTCGAAGAACATCTGCGCCGCGGCCATGATGACCGAGCCATAGACGTCGTTCTGCACCTGCTCGGCCGCCTGGTTGCCGACCCGGACAGGACCCATGCCCAGGAAGCCCGGCAGCGCTTCCTCGATGCGTTCCGGCATGGGGAGGGAAGGCACCAGGGGGTAGCAGGGTTTCAGCACGCCGCCCGGGGAGATCGCCACCACGTTGGTGACGTAGCGGATGTACTCCTCCATCGTCCGGGTGGTGCCGAGGCGGTTCAGCGCCTGCACGGTGAACAGCGCGTCGCGCAGCCAGCAGTAGCGGTAGTCCCAGTTGCGCTCGGTGTCCGCCGCCTCGGGGATCGAGGTGGTGAGCGCCGCCACCACCGCGCCCGTCTCCTCGAAGGTGCAGAGCTTCAGCGTGATGGCGGCGCGGATCACCGCCTCCTGCCACTCGAAGGGCAGGTGCAGGCCACGCGTCCAGTCCAGCCAGTAATTCTCCGTCTCGCGGATGAACTCCTGGCCGATCGCCTCCGCCCCCTCCGGCACCGTCTCGTCCGGGCCGAGGATGAGGGTGACGGGCTGGTCGAGCAGGAAGGGCGCCTCCTCGGCCAGGCAGGCCAGCGGCGCGTCGGTGGTGACGCGCAGCGCCGCGTCGTCGGTGAAGTAGCGCAGGTGGTTGGAGCCGGAGCGGCGCACCGGCTTGTCCCGCCCCCAATGGGCGCGCGGGCGGATGCGCAGCCGGATCAGCGGCTGGCCGGAGAGCGGCTCGATCCGCCGCACCAGCATGGGCGGGCGGAAGCTGCGGCCGAAGCGGCGGAAGCGCGGCGCGGCGTCGATGATGCGCAGCCGCCCGCCATGCTCGTCCTCCAGCTCGGTCTCCAGCACTGCCGTGTTGCGGCGGTAGGTCTGGCGGGTCTTGGTGAGCCCGATCAGCTCGCATTCCATGAACCCGTCTTGCGGCTCTGCGCCGCCGAGCAGGGCCGAGAAGATCGGGTCGCCATCGAAGCGCGGCCAGCAGAGCCAGGAGCAGCGGCCCTGCCGGTCGAACAGCCCGGCGATGATGCCGTTGCCGACGGGCGCGAGGTCGAGGGGCTGGCTCATGCCGGCAGCCGGGCGGCGATGCGGTCCAGCCAGGCCAGCACCGCGGCGGGGCCGGCGAAGTCGCGCGGGATGCGGTAGCCGGTGCCGCCCAGCGCGCGGCAGGCCTCGATGCCGAACTCGTCGGTCACGTCGTCGCCGATGAAGATGGGGGTGCGTCCGGCGAAGGGCGCGTGGCGCATCAGCCAGGAGACGGCCACGCCCTTATCGGTGGCGCGCGGCCGCAGCTCGGCGGCGGCATGGGCGGGCAGCACCTGGAAGTCGGTGCCCTCGGCGAGGCCGCGCAGGAAGGCGGCGGCTTCCTCGCCGCGCTCCGGCACGGCGCGGAAATGCAGCACGAAGCCGTGCTTCTTCTCCTCCAGCAGCAGGCCGGGGCGGGCCTCGGCGAAGGCTTCCGCCGCCGCGCGCCAGTCCTCGGGCGGGAAGGGCGGCAGCGGCATGGGCGGGATGGCGGCGCCCGGCAGGGCGGAGGCGTCGATGATGGTGCCATGCTCGGCGGCGAAGGCGATGGGCGGCGCCTGGGTCAGGCCGCGCGCCACCTCCAGGCCGCGGCCGGTGACGATGGCGACCGCCCCGCCCAGCCCGGCCGAAAGGCGCGCCAGCAGGGCGGGGAGGTGCGGCGGCACCACCACGGCGTCCGGGCGCGGGGCGATCTCGATCAGCGTGCCGTCGAGGTCGAGGAAAAGCGCGGCCTCGCGCTGGGGCAAGGGCGGGGCGTCGGGAAAGGCGTTCTGCTCCATGACTTCCCGATATGGCCGGATGCGGGGAGATGGGGAACCCTGGGCCGGAGGACTCGCGGCGCAAATTCTCCGCCAGCGGGTGCGGCGGAGGCTCCTGGCGGGATTGTGACCCGCGCCCCGGCCGGCCGGGGCGCCGGGCCGGCCCCTCACCGTGTCAGAGGCACTCCAGCACGCGCAGGTCGTAGACCGGGTGCTCCAGCATCGACACGCCGGGCGCGTTGGCGAACATCCAGCCGCGGAACACCGGGAGGCCGCGCGAATCGTTGCGGGTCTCCAGCACCTCCAGCCAGGCGGCGGCGTCCGGCACCTCCTCCGGCGGGCGGGCGTTGCAGGCGTGCACGATCACCCGCAGCGTGCCGAAGGTGGCCGGGCGGCCGAGCGGCGTCTCCAGGATGGTGATGCGCGCCGTCACCTTGTCCAGCGCCTGGAGCTTGGCGTTGCGCTTCGGCACCCAGCCCTGGTCCTGCGGCTGGGCGCGCAGCGGCGCCTCCGCCAGCGGCGTGGCGGCCAGCAGCAGGCCGAGCAGAAGGGGGCGCAGCAGCGGGCGCAGGCGGCGCATCAGCCGGCCCCCCCGGCGCCGGGCCCGGCACGGCGCGGGCTGGGCAGGGCCTGCACCATCTCGGCCAGGATGCGGCGCATCGCCGCCTCGTCGACGCCCATCAGCACGGCATCCTCCAGCAGGTCCTGCAGCAGGGTGGCGGCCTCCCGGTGGTTCTCGGCCAGCACCTTCAGCTTCTCCCGGCAGGAGACGGGCTGGCCGTCGGCGCCCGGCCAGCGGGCGGGCGGCTCCAGGCTCATGGCCGCGCGGCGGGGGCCGGGGCGGGCGCGGGCGCCTCGCCCTCCTGCTGCCGGGCGGTGTTCGAGGTCAGTTCCGTCACCGAGAAGATGAAGCGGCCCAGCAGTGATTCGAGGCTGACGGCGGACTGGGTGATGGTGACCTCCTGCCCGTCCTTCAGCATGGTCTCGGAGCCGCCCGGCACCAGCGCCACGTACTTGCCGCCCAGCAGGCTCTCCGAGGTGATCTCGGCCGAGCTGTCGTCGGGGATGGCGATGTCGGAAGCGACGCGCAGCCGCAGCACCGCCAGGTAGGTACGCGGGTCGATATGCTGCTCGACGACGCTGCCGACCTTGACGCCGCCGATGCGCACATCGGCGCCCGGGGTCAGACCGTCGATCCGGTCGAACTTGGCGCTGAGGGTGATGCCGCCGCCGCCGCCGACCAGGCTGCGCCCGGACTGGCCGATCGCGAACACCAGGAAGGCGGCCGCCACCAGCACCACCACGGCGCCGGTGAGGATCTCGGCGATGTTGCGGCCCTGCATGCGGCTGCCTCCGGCCTTGCCTGCGGCGATCTGTCCTGACACGGCCTCAGCCACCCGGGGTCCAGGCTTCGTAGTCGCCGGCCGTGGGGGCGCGGCGGGCGCCGGAATAGTCGTGCCCCGGCGGGCAGTAGGCCTGGGCGGTGCCGGTCAGGTTGCGCTGGTGCTCGCGCTGCCACGGGTAGCGCTTCTGCTCCGAGAGCGGCGCGTCGGTCACGTGGTGCAGCCAGCAATGCCACTCGGACGGCACGGTGGTCGGGTCCGCCTCGCCGGCATAGAGCACGAAGCGGCGCTTGCGGCCGTAGCCGAGCCAAGTCTTGCGGCTCTCGTAATAGGTGTTGCCGAAGCGGTCGGTGCCGATCTTGCTGGCGGTGAGGCCAGTGGTCAGCCGCTGCAGGAAGGACATGTCTCGGTCGGTTCCATGACTGGGCGAGGGGGTCGCGGTTACGGCCTCGCTCCGGGGGGGGGAGGGGGGTGTGCGCCGCCGGCTTCCTTCGCACATGCGGCGGCCGGGGAAAAGGGTGGTGCCGAGGGGGGGCACCCTTCAACGCCGGCGGAGCAGGATATTGGCCGGCTGTTTGCGCAATTACCACCAGATGCGGCTTCCGTGTGGGGCGGGGCAGCGGTAGCCTGGACGCATGGCACGGATCACGGCACGGGTTCCTGGCACTCCCTGGGCCAACACTTCCTGGAGCGGTCTCGCGCTGCGGCGCCTGCGCGCGGCGGCGGACCCCGATTCCGCGCCCCGCCCCGTCGCCCTGCCCGCGAGCTGGGAGGATGCGGCGGCCGAGGCGCTGGCGGCGCTGGCCCCCGGCACCGGCCCCGTCTCGCTGCCCGCCCTGGCCGAGGAATGGATCGGCCGCCTCGCCGCCCGCGCCGTGCCGCCGAAGCTGCTGGACGCGGCGGAGGCCGAGGCCCTGGCGCGGGAGCTGCGCGCCCTGCTGCTGGCCCGGCGCGGCGCCCCCGGCGCCAGCCTGTGGCGCAACGACACCCGCGCCGAGCCGCGCTTTGTGCTCAACCTGCCCGCCTTCCTCGACGAGGCCGGCGGCTTCGACCATGCCGCCTACGCGGCCGCCGTGGGCACCGCGGTGCGCGCGCTGGAAGTGGCCACGGGCGGCAAGGCCACGCGGCTGCGCGTCGGCTTCGCCGATCTCGCCGGGCTGCTGGCGGCGCTGGGTCTGGCCTACGACTCGGCCGCGGCGCGCGAGGTCGGCACCTGCCTCTCCGCCCTGGCGCGCGGCGCCGCCGAGCAGGCCAGCGCCAATGTGGCCGAGCAACTGGGCGCGCGGGAACCCGCCGCGCTGCTGTGGCCGGCGCGGCCCGCCGGCTGCGCCGTGCCCGGCCTCGCCGCCGCC